>JAAYBR010000073.1 GCA_012730045.1 Candidatus Hydrogenedentota bacterium
CGGCTGCCTCCATCCCCCAAACCACGCGCCCCTGGAATCGCCAGGCTCCAGCCTGGCCTCTTGGGTTCTTCCGCGCGGGCCTGTTCGCTCCGTGTTTCCCCGAAAGCCAAGGGGGAGCTTGGCGATCCCGGGGGCGCGGCCTCTCCAGCGAACCCGGTACTTTCTTAGCAGGGAGCGAAGCGACCGAAGCGACCTCGTTCCCGGCAGGACAACGGCAAAGTAGACGCGGCATCCTGCCGCGTTCTTCAGGTCGAGGGAAGGCCCAAGAACACGGCAGGATGCCGTGTCTACTTTTCGGGCGTTCCCAGGGTGACCTCCACGCGGGCGGGCGCGTCTCCGATGGCCGCCGCGTGTTCCTGAGCGCCGAGGTGGATCCGGTAGGCGCCCTTGAAGCCCCGCACGGTCAGTTCGCCGTTCGCGTCCGTGACCCCCTCCACATCGGTCCACCACTCGCGGAAAACGAGCTCCCGGTAGACCGCCAGATTCGGCTTCTCCGTCCAGTCCTTCCTGAACAGGGCGGCCTGCGGGCGCCAGTGGGCGCCCTCCCAGAACCCCCAGAACACGAAGCCGGTGCAGGCGGGGTGGCTGAAGGCGGCCGTCATAAAGTCCCGGGTGAAGGAGGACTGAACAGTTTCGTCCGCGAAGTCGGCGTCGAATTCGGTGACCACGATGGGCAGCCCGAAGCGCGCGAAGGTGTCAAAGGTCTTGAGGACACCCTCGGGATTGGCCCTGACACGTTGGAAATGGCTTTGGAACCCGATGCCCTCCAGCGGCGCCCCGGCGGCGAGCAGGTCACCAATGATCTGCGCGTATTTTTCTGGGATTCCGGGCTCATACGGCTCCACAACGTTGTACTCGTTGACAAACAGGCGGCAGGACGGCGGGAGGACCGCCCGGGCGCGGACGAACCACTCCTTCATGGCGTCCGGCCCCAGTACGCGGGTCACGGCGTCGAAATGCGCCGGTTCGTTGACAACGTCCCACTCGTAAACGAAGTCTTTGGTGAAGGCGGCCAGCTCGTCCACATGCTCCAGGATGCGCCGCTGCAGGGCGGCGGGATCGGCCGCGAGGGCCTCCCCTTCGGGCAGGAGATACTGCCAGTCCGGCCACGCCAGCGCGTGTCCCCGGACGCGGAAGCCGTTTTCCTTGAGCCAGACCAGCGCGGCGCGCGTGTTCTCGCGCGAGAAGGACGGGCCATAGGCCCCGTGCCACGCGTTCCACTTCAGGTCGTTCTCCAGGACCGCGCAGTTGAACAAGGCGCGGAGGTGCTGCCGGTAGGTCTCGTTCTCCGGCCCGTCCCCCGTCAGGCGGCCGGCGGGCACGCAGGTGCCCCACGGGAACGCGTGGCGGGTCATGGCCACCCGGACAGGGCGTCCGGCGGCGGGTTTTCCGGCATCGTCCACCACACGGACCACCAGATCCCCCATCCGCGTCTCGGCGATGCGTTTCCGGGCCTCAACGCGCCAGGGCTCCTCCCCGTCCGCCGCCTGCGGCTGGGCGAAACCGGGGAGGGCCGCGGCGCAAAGGAGTGCAGCGGCGGCCGCAGTCCGCAGAAGCAGGCATTGGCACATACTTGGCAAGGGACGGGTCTCCTTTGGAGGTCCAGGTGGGTGTCCGGGCTGAAAGCGACCGCTGTAGTATACGCAATCCTCCAGGGGCGGCATGTCCCGCTTGTCGCGCGGCCGCCGGTTTCATTATTATCCTCTCCGGCGCGGGCGGCTGGCCCGCCCCCGGCGTTCCGGACGGGCAAGGCCGGGGAACAACAGAAGGATTCACGCGATGGGCAGCAGGAAGGTGTACGCCGTTCTCCTGGCGATGGTGGCGGTGTCGCTGGGCGCAGGGCTGTTTTTCGGGCACGCGGCGGAGGCGAAGTCGGCGAAGCGGTGCGTGGTGGTGTGGTCGGAGGGGACGGCGGGCACGGATGTGTACCCGAAGGACATCAACGGGGCCATCGCCGAGGGGCTGGGCTCGCTGGAGGGCTGGGAAGTCGTGGTGGCGGGCATCAAGGATCCGGAGCAGGGGCTGCCCGACAAGCTGCTCAAGCGGGCCGATGTACTCATCTGGTGGGGCCACAAGCGGCACGGGATCGTGCGCGACAAGCTGGTGGAGAAGATTGTGAAGCGGGTGAAGGAGGACGGCATGGGGTTCATCTCCCTGCACTCCTCCCATTTTGCCAAGCCGAACAAGGCGCTCATGGGCACCGAGTGCTCGTGGGGCGCGTATGAGGGCGACTCCACCACGCTGAAGGTCACGGTGAAGGACCCGAACCACCCGATCGCGAAGGGCGTGAAGGAGTTCACCATTGACCACAGCGAGCGGTACAGCGAGCCCTACGCGGTGCCGGAGCCCGAGGCGGTGCCCTTCGAGGGGGTCCACACGCTGAAGGACGGGCGCGAGGACCCCTCGCGCATCGGTCTCTGCTGGACCGTCGGCAAGGGAAAGTTCTTCTACTTCCAGGCGGGCCACGAGACGAACCCGGTGTACTTTGACGAGAACGTGCGCCAGATCATGCGCAACGCCGTGGAGTGGGCCGCCCCGGCGAAGAAGTGACCGGGAGGGGCCGGGTCACAGAACGGCCTTGTCCCTGAAAAACGCCCACACCGTTTCGCTTGCGGAGAAGTCGCGGGCCGCGCGGCCCACGATCCAGCGGGGATAGTCGGGCCCGCCGCCGGGCCAGGTGTGCCCGCCGCCCTCCACGATGCACAGCTCCACGTCGGCCGCGCAGCCCGTGAATGCCACGCGCCGTATCTGCCGGCCGCGCGGGTTCAGGGTGCGGACAGCAGTTCCACCGCGTTCCACAGCAATAATACCGCGAACCCGGCCATCAGCGCCCCCAGCCCCCGCATGACCCGCCGGTAGCCCCTGCCGGTGAGGAAGCGCCGGGAGCTGCCCGCCGACACGGCGATGACCATTTTCGCCGCCACGATGGACAGGCAGAACCCCGCGACAAAGGCGGCGGCGGCCGGGGCGGAGCGTTCCCATCCCCTCAGGACCATCGGCCCGCCCACGGTCAGCCAGAAGAGATAGGGATGCGGACTCAGGAAGTTCACCAGCACCCCCTTGGCCAGCGAGCGGGGCGCGCCCCTCTCCCCTTCCGCGATCTCGTAGCCCGTGGTGCGCATTCCCTCATAGGCGAGATAGGCGACGACCACGGCCCCAAGCAGCGATATTCCGCCGAGAACCGTCTTATACCCCGCTATCCGGGTCAGCACGAGCACCGACAGAAGGATGACCGGCGTGTCGGTCAGGAGCGGTGCCAGGGCCGTTTTCATCCCCTCGCGCACCCCGTGCCGCATGGCTTGCGAGACCACGAGGGCGAACAGTGGCCCGGGCGAAAACCCGGCCGAAAGGCCCAGCACGATTCCGGATGTGAGGAAGGCGAGCATGGGCCGGTATTAGACACCACCGATTCTCGGGAATCAAGCCCCACATTGCATCGGCGGGCGGGGAAGGTTCATCATGGGGCCGCCGGACGGTCTGGCGGGCATGGTCCCGCGGACGCCCCCTGAGCGCGTTTCGGGAGGACGAAAAGGCCGGGGGCTTCCAGCGTGCGGCGGGGCTCCCCAAAGAGGACTTGACGATGCAACACCCATTTTCCCGGAGAGATTTTGTGAGGGGGGCCGCCGCGCTTGGCGCGATGGCCGCGGCGGGCGCCGCGGAGGAGAAGCCCATCCAGGGCTTTGAGGACACGGCGAGCAACACGGTGAAGAACCGGGTGTGGGAGCCGGTGTCGGACCGGAAGGTCCGGGTGGGCATCGTGGGCTACGGCCTGTGCCGGTTCGGCGCGGCCTTCGGGTTCCAGGACCACCCGAATGTCGAGGTGGTTGCCGTGAGCGACCTGTTCCCAGACCGGTGCGCCGAACTCGCGCGCGCGTGCCGGTGCGCGAAGACCTACCCCTCGCTGGAGGAGCTGGTGAAGGATCCGGACATCGAGGCGGTGTTTCTGGCCACGGACGCGCCCAGCCACTGCCGGCACGCCATCGAGGTGCTGAACCACGGCAAGCATGTCGGTTCGGCGGTGCCGGCGGTCTACGGGTCGCTGGAGGACGCGGACCGGCTGCACGCGGCCGTGAAGGCCTCGGGGCTGAACTACATGATGTTCGAGACGAGCGCGTTCCATGACGACTGTTACGCCATGCGGGTGATCCACCGGGCGGGCGGTTTCGGCGAGCTGGTGTACAGCGAGGGCGAGTATTTCCACTACGTCGAGAAGCCGCTGGACTCGTACAAGGACTGGCGGAAGGGCTCCCCGCCCCTGTGGTACCCGACGCACGCCACGGCCTATCACGTCTGTGTGTCCGGCGGCGGGTTCACGGAGGTCTCCTGCTTCGGCATGCCGAGCAAGATGCCGTACCTGGCCTCGGGCGACAACGCCTACAAGAACATCTTCGGCACGGAGGTCGCGCTGCTGCGCACCACCGAGGGCGGCATGGCGCGGATGACCATGAGCAAGGACACGGCGGGCCACAACGGGGAGGTGGGCCGCGTGCGCGGGCAGAAGGGCTCCATGACCGGCATGGTCTACGACGGGCTCGCGGACATCTCGTCGCTGGAGCTTGCCAAGCCGCCCCTGCCCCCGGGGGTGGAGGCGGGCGGCCACGGCGGGTCCCACGGCTACCTCTGCGAGGAGTTCGTCACGTCCATCCTCCAGGGGCGGACGCCCCTGGTCAACATCGCCTGGGCGCTCAACATGACCGTGGCGGGCATCGTGGCCCACAGCTCCGCGCTGAAGGACGGCGAGCTGATGAAGGTGCCGGTGTACACCCTCTGAACGCCTCTCCCTGCAGGCTACTCCCGGGGGATCACGGCGGCGGCCCAGTTGCCCGGTCCGGGCGCGGTGATTTCCCGTTTTGCGCCGCCTTCCAGCGGCTGGACGGGCCCCCATTCGCCCGTGGCGATGTCTATCCAGTGCGCGCTCATTTGCCCGGCGGCGGTTGAGAGATCCAGCGTCACTTTTCCCCCGGCGGGGAAATAGAGGGCGTAGGCCTTTCCCGGATCTGCGGCCAGGTAGGCCGCGTTTTGTTCGCGGTCCGACAGCAGCCCGTTCGCCGCATGAACGGACCAGAGGGGAATCTTGGACTCCAGTTTCCGGACAGCGCGGAGACACGCCACGGCCTTGTCGTTGAGGCCCAGCCCCGAGTCGGGCCGGTGGAACCGCGCCGCGGCCGCGCCCGCCAGCACATGGTGCCAGAAACGCTCAATGCCGTCCTGGTCGGTGTGGCCGAACTTGTTGCCGTCGGCGCCGTAGGTTTTGATGGTGTTCATGGGCCGGGGATGGCCGGACAGATATTCCCGGGCAAAGAGGAAGTTGTCCCAGTGCTTCTCACCGCTGATGTGGTTGTTCTGGGACACGTCCACGAAGTCGTAGCGCTCCGGGTGGTCGAAGGTGCGCCTGTGGACGTCGTCCGTGAGCTTCCAGTTGTCCCACATCTCCGTGACGAAGACGGTCCGCCCCTTTTTCGCCGCGCGCGCCTTGATGAACTCCGCCCAGTAGCGCCCCCACTCCTCCTCGCCGCTGGTCTCGTTGTCCATGCAGTAGAGCACATTGCCCCGGCGCAGGGTGTGCTCCAGCATCTTCTCCACGAAACGCTGCTGGTACTTCAGGACGGCCGTGTTGTTCCGCTGGTTCGGCGTGGTGAAGAAGAAGGGCTGGCGGTTCGCCCCCGGATGGTCGGGGTAGCGCTCCGCAAACCCGGACTCCTCGTAGCTGTAATTGACGTTGTTCTTCGGGTTGTACGGGTGGATTTGCCAGCGGTCCGCTCCGCCGGTGTCGGTATAGTCGAACCGGTCCCACACCTCGATCTGGACGATGACGCCGCGCTTTTCCGTCTCGCGCAGCATCCGCTCGAAGCGGTCCCAGTACTCCCGGTTCCACTTGCCGAGGTCGTACTTTCCGTCCTTCCCCTGTTTGAAGGGGTAGACCTCGAAGCCCTTGTCCTTCCGGTCGCTCATGGTGTTACGGATGAGATTTCCCCCCGCCGCCGCCAGCCGGTCCAGCTGTTCGATCAGCTCCTTTTCCGGCCATTGGAACAGGTTGTCGTCGTCGCTGCCGCCGACGAGCAGCACGGGTTTGTCCTGGCACGCCCAGTACCAGGGGCTATCCCCCCAGGGATGGATGCCCTCATCGGCGCAGCAGGGAAAGGACAGCATCAGAGCGGCCAGCGGCCAGGTGGAAAGAAGGTGTTTCATGGGGTTGCCTTTTCCGGGGTCATTTCTCCAGAGACACAAGCATGAGTTTCGGGTCCACAGCGAGCGGGTCCACCTCCAGGGCCTTCTCGAAACAGGCGCGGGCCTGTTCATTGTCTCCGAGGCCGAGGTGGCCGAGGCCCTGGAGGTAATGGGAAGACACCCGCAGGTCCTTGCGGGCAAGCTCGCGCTCGAGCAGGAAGGTGCGGCCCGTGTGCTCCTCCTCCACCGTCACGGTGATGTTGCGGCCGTCCTTGGCGGGGGCCAGCCGCTTTTCGCCGTCCTCGATGAGCTGGCGGAAGCGCTTCTCGATCTCGTCCGCGTTGTGGCCCAGCTCGCGCGCGGCGAGGGCCTTGAAGTAGCCGATTTCGGGGAAGTCGCCCGCGCCCCAGCCCTGCGGGGGCGTGTAGTCGAGCATGGCGGTGAAATGGCCGCGCGCTGTCTCGGCGTCGCCGGCGAGGCGCTGGTTGACGCCGAGGTAGTAGTGGGCGATGCCGGTCTTTCCGTCGCGCTCGGCCTCGAGGTTGGCGGGGAACTCCATCGCCTTGAGGAACAGGGCCCCGGCCTCCCGGTGGCGGCCCGCGTTCATCTCCCCGATGCCCTTTTGCAGGTGGGCGTCGAACCAGTGGACGTGCGGGTTGAAGGTGGCGCCCTCCTCGATGTGGTAGCGCATGGCGGTGAGGAGTTCGATGGCGCGGTCATACTCGCCCCGGAAGACCGCCAGCTTCACCTCCATGAGCTGGATGTCCACGATGTCCTTTCCCATTTCCCCGTACTCGGCGAGGAACTCCGCAAGCTGCTCCGGCGTCAGGCTCGCGTAGGACATGTAGAGGTCCGCCTCGGCGAAGTAGCGCTTCTGCTTCGGGTCGAGGGAGATGGCCGTCATGATGTTGTCCAGCGCCTCCGGGAGCAGGCCGAGGTGGTTGGCCTGGAGGTAGGCGAGGTTGCGGTGGACGACGGCGTCCTTGAATCCGTTGTCCAGCGCGGCCTGCCAGCAGGCGACCGCCTCGGCGTGCCGGTAATTGGCGAGCAGGTTGCCCAGCAGGTAGTGCGCCTTCGCGTTCGTGGGGTTCTTGGACAGGGCGAAGCGCAGCGCGCGCTCGGACTCCTCGCCGTAGGGGAAGCACAGGTCAATGGGCAGGCCGGCTGCCTTCTCCAGGGCAGTGGCCGCCGCCTCTCCCCTGCTCGCGCGGTCCAGATAGAGCGCGTGATGGTAATGTGTCATCGGGTTCGCGGACAGCGCGGCGTCCGGCGCCGCCGCCGAGAGGCCCATGAGCTCCACCGCTTCGCTGAAGCATCCGGCGGCGGCGTGGCGCGCCGCTGTCTCGATGTAGTTGTAGGGTTCATTGCGCAGGCAGCGAAAGAGCTGGGTCGCCCACTCCCCCGCCGTCTTCCCCGTGTCGGCGGTGTCGGCTAGGAGGCGCAGCTCGTTCATCGCGGGGAAGCAGAGCGGGTCCACTTCCAGCGCCTGGCGGGCGGTCTCCGCGGCGGCGGCGGCATTGCCGAGCGTCCGCAGGACGAGCGCCTTGACGCAGAGCGCCTCGACGTTCTGCGTGTTGGCGCGGACCGCGCGCTCGGCGTTGTCCAGCGCCTTTTCCAGGTTGCCGCGCGCGGCCTCCGCCTGCGCGGCGAGGGTGTACCCCGCCGAGGTCCACGGGTAGTCCCAGGTGGCGCGGTAGAGCAGCTCCAGCGCGTCGTCGGTGCGGCCCTGCCGCAGGCGGCACACGCCGAGGTAGAAGAGCGCGGTGGCGTCCTGCGCCTTCTTGTGGTTGTCCGTGACCACACCCACGGCACGCGCGAGGTGCTCCTCGGCCTTGTCCAGCTCGCCGCGTTTCAGGAACACGAGCCCGATCTGGGTGTTGGCGGGCACATGGTCCGGCTCCAGGGCGAGGGCGGCCGCATAGTATTTCATGCAGTCGAAGTTGGTGTTTCCAAACTGCTCCAGCTTGAGCCCCGCGTAGAAAAGCTCCTGCGCTGTCTTGTATTCGCGCGGGTCCAGCGGGTCCCGGTACACCTCCGGGAACGGCTCGTTTTTCGCGGGCTGCTTCTGCCATGCGAGCAGTTCCCGGCCCTCCGCGTCGAGCACCTGCACCCGCAGCTCCTCCAGGCTCTCCGCACCGCCCGCAGACGCCTCGCGCTTGTAGGGGTTTTCCGGAGAGAGGTCCGCGGTGTCGGTGAAAACGGTGGCGTCGCCGCGCCGCAGCACGATCTGGACGCCTTGGAACGCCGCCGTGGCATTGAGCTGGATCCCCGCCAGGCCCTCTTTCAGGTCCAGGTTGAGGGCGAAGTCGCGGGTGGCCTCCTTGATGCCGTCCAGCCCCTTGATCCCATAGAGGTACATGTCGCCGTACTTTGTCTCGAAGGGGGCGACAAAGTTGTAGTCCGGCTGGTTGTCCGAGTAGAAGCCCATCATCAGCTCGGCGTAGGGCCCGTCCTCGTCCGTGAGCTTCGTGTCCCACACCTCCTGCACCTCGTTCTTCCCCCAGTTCCAGAGTTTTTTCCCCTTGAAGATGCGGTGGTCGCCGACGAGGGCGATGCCCGCGCCCTTTCCGTGGTCAATGCCGGCCATGAAGTCCTGCGCGGTCTTGGTGACAAAGAACGACACGGGCTGGCGGGTTTCCTTCCACCACGAGAGGTCCTCGCCCTTCGTGTAGTCCACGGACTGGTACACCTGGTTCAGCACGGGCCACCGGGTGAACTCCGTGACGTAGTGGAAGTTCATCATCTCCACGTCCGGCGGGAAGACAAACTGGTAGCTATCGTTCACATGGACCGCCACGTTGGCGAAGCACAGCGCGGGGTATTCGTAGGGCGTCACGTTCATGCTCTTGAACGTGATTTTCACGTACGCCTTCCCCGGTTCCAGCGTCATGCCCGTGAGCCAGCGCGTCTGGCTGCGCTTCTCGTACTCGCCGACCCAGACCGTCTTGCCGCCGTCCGGGTTCTCCACGACCGTGTGGTCCACGTCAATGAGGCTGGTCGCCCGGTGGTGGTGCGGCGTGTTCCACTCCACCCCGCCGGAGGTCCACGCGCCGAGGGTGCCGATGAGCGCGGGCTTCACCACGCGGTTGTTGTAGACGATCTGGTAGCCGTTGGTCTTGTCCACGGCGTAGTACAGCCGCCCGCCCATCTCCGGCGTGACGCAGAGTTTCAGGTACTCGTTCTCCAGGACGACGGCCCGGTACTCGCGGTCCGCCTTCTCCGCCGACTGCACCCCGTAGAACGGGTACGGGTAGACATGCTTTTCCGCGAGCTGCACCTCCTCCGGCCGGAAAAACAGCGGAATCCGGTCCGGCGCCTCCGCCGGATAGGTGGGGAGCACCATCGTCTCCTCCGACACCGACACCTGCGCGGAGCACAGGGTGCCGGTGGAGACCAGGGCAAGAAACAGCAGCGTCGCGGCCATGGGGCGGTTCCTTCCAGGTTGAAGGGGCATTATTCCGGCGGCGGAACGGGGATGTCAACCGGCACGGGGGCGCCACTTGTTGCAGTGCGCCGTGCAACGGGAAACAATGGCTCCTTGACAGGAAGACCAGAATTGGACAGAGTTGGGCGGGAGTTGAGTTCGGAGACCAAGGGGCGTGGTGACAGCAAGGACTGTCGTCAAGGAGTCGGTTTCAATGTGGGTGAGCTCCTCATTTGTCGCCGCCGTGCTCGTTCTTGTCGGCGCGTTCTCTGACCGCCAGGAAGCCCCCGATTCCGCAGTGGAGACTGAGATGTCCGACGTTGTAGCCGTCATTGACGGCACGAACGACAACCTTGCTGCGTCCACGAAATTCCCCCGTGCGACGAGTGCGGGGTTCCTTCTCTTGGGCCTCCGGATGGTTCCAATTCTTGGGGCGCTGCTGTGCGTGTGGGTTAGCGCCGCTGGCGCGGACAACGTTCCGGAGCGCGCAAACAGACGAATATCCCGAAGGCGTAAGGCTCAGGGGTTCCCGCCCGGGCCGGGGATGTGGAGGCTGGCGCAGCCCGGCCGTGTGGGGACCACCTTTTCGCACACCACGCCCCACATATCCCAGCCGCCGTCTATATAGTTGTCGTTCGTGGGGCGTCCGCAGGCCTGCACAAAGAGGTGCCATTTTTCCCCGATCTGGTACAGCGCGGGCGTGGCGACATGGTAGAGCGTGCTGTCGCCGTAGAGCCCCCGCCACTGCGTCTGGAGCATGGTGTCCAGGTCCAGCTGCGTCCATCCCCGGACGGGGTCCGTGCTGACTGCCAGTCCGGGCCGCCACCGCTTCCCGTGCTCCACCCCCACCTCGATGCAGAGGACATAGGTGTTGTCCACTTTCAGAATCTGGTGCCACTCGTAGTAGGCGTTCGGCGTGGACGCGAAAATCTGGCCCATGCCGCGCGGGTCCGCGCCGTTGAACTGCCGCGTCCAGCGCCTGCCGTCCTGCGAGGTCGCCAGCCGGATGCCGGGCAGGACGCCGTCCCGGCCGCGGTAGGAGTAGTACATGTACCAGTCCCAGCGGTTTTCACGGGCGTTCCACTCCCGCATCACGGCCGCCTGGGAGGCCATCTCCTCATGATAGGGGGCTGCGGGTTCCGGGGCCAGCACCGGGGCGTCGCCCTGCCGGACGATGTTTTCGGGGGTGATGCCGGAGTACCCGTCCTCCCCCGCCGGACAGACCGCCAGACCGATCCGGTCCTGCACCGTGCCCGTGGTGCCGGAGTAGTAAATGTAGTAGGCGTCCTCCTCGGGGAGGTAGAGGACCGTGTCCAGCCGGATGCTTCCCGAGTCCCAGCCCGTTGTGGCGGGTGTGAAGACAGGGTTCGCGGCGTCCTGGTGCCAGGTGAGCGGGTCGCCTGCCTCGGCCCACGCCTTGCCGACGGCCGCCGTGTTCCGGTTTGACGCGGGCACGGCCCCGTAGAACATGACCAGCCTTTCCGGCACCTTCGGGTTGGGCAGGATGCACGGCTCCTCAATCTGCTGGGACATCCACGCGCTGTCCGCGCGGGACAGGATGCGCTTTCCGACCACGGTGTCCGGACCGGCGGCCGCGGCCGCCGTGCAGAGACCGGCCAGCAGGCCCAGGACAATGAGACGGGGCATCCGTATTCCTCCGCGGCGCCTCCGGGGCGGACGCGCCGTGCGCCAGTTCATTTTTTCGGCCAGACTTTCACGGAGAGGTCCCCGCCTTGGGGCAGTTCAAAGGGGCCTGGGAAGGGGTTGTCGAGGTTTCGCTTGGCGCCGAAGTGGTCGGTGTCCACCGTGAGCGGCGAGCCGTCGCGGTTCTCGTAGGGGAGGTCCGGCACGACGGCTTTGCCGAGGCGTTCGGTGGTCACGGGCTTGCGGGGGTTCTCCTGGGCCCAGACGGCGTCGAGTTTGCCCTCCAGCCAGACCTCGCCGTCCTTTTCCACGAGGCGGAACGCCGGGTCGAAATCCTTCACGATCAGCGGGTTCTTCTCGCCCTTCGCGGGGCGCGCGCCGTCGAGGTGGACGTTGTCCTCGATGAACATGGGCAGCCGGGCCTTGTCATACACGCGGAGGCTGGCGCGGCCCGTGAGGAGGTTGTTGAGGAAGCGGTCGTCCCCGGCGGGGTTGTCGTGGAGGCCGGCGACCTCGGTGGAATGGGCCTTGTGGAACGGCGTGAGGCGCGCGTCGTACTCGTTCATGCGGAAGTCGCCGGTGAAGAGGTTGTGCGCGTAGGCGCCGCCGCGCGACACGTCGAGGAGGGACTCGGCGGAGAGGAAGAGGTTGTTGTCCACGACGAAGGGGCCGTGGTCCACCTCCATGAAGAGGTCCCGGCCGTTGTCGTGGAAGAGGTTCGAAGTGACGCGGGCGCCCTGGGCCATCCAGTCGAGCCAGACGCCGAGGCAGGTGCGGTGGATGTGGTTGTCCTGGATGACGACGTCAATGGCGCCGTGGAGCTTGATGCCCGCCATCTCGGCGCCGGTGAACAGCGCGCGGATGTGGATGTCGTGGATGTGGTTGCCCGTGATGGTGCTGAAGACCGCGCCGAGACTGCCCACGATGCCCGTCTGCTCGCAGTGGGAGATGTGGTTGTTGCGGACGACGTGGTGGCCGATGTTCTCGCCGCTCCAGCCGCGGGCGGTGGCCCGCTCGATGGTCTTGACGTAGCCCTCGGCGGTGTCGGCGGAGGTGTTGTCAAACTCGTCGCCGTGCTTGCCCAGGGCGACGCCGCAGCACACGGAGTGGCTGATGGTGTTGTTCTCAATGACCCAGCCTTTGCTCCAGTTCGTGCCGATGATCGCGATCTGCTCGGCCGTCGGGGGCGCCCACTGCGTGGCGGCCTGGCACAGGGTGAAGCCGCGCACGGTGAGGTAGTTCCTGCCCGTCTCCTTCGGGTAGAACACGGCGCGGCGCACGTTGATCTCCGTCAGGCGCTCGTTGGGGTTGACATCTTTGAACTGCGCCCAGATCGTCGTGGTGTCGGCGTCCACCCGCGCTTTCCACAGGCGCGGCTCCTGCTCCACGGGGCGCGCGTTCCTGCTCTTGAAAACGAGGAAGACGGTCTTCTTCCCCTCCTGCGGGACGATGTCGGCCTTGAAGGTGCGCCAGTCCTGCCACTCGCCCGTGTTGGGCACGGGCCGCGTGCCGATGAGCGCGCCGTCCGGCGCGTCCAGCCGCAGCTCGATGATGCCGCCCGACGAGGCCGACGCCGCGCGGATGTCCAGCACCGACGTTCCCTTTCCGAAATCCACGCCCTCGTACTTCAGCCAGTGGCCGTGCTGGATGAACCCCACGCACTCGCCGCCCTCGGAGCAGGGCGCGTTCTGCGTGCCGTTCTTCGCCGTGAACGCCGTGCCCGGAATCTTGTCCCCGCCCTTCGGCTGGAGCCATGCCACGTTCAGGAGGTATTCCAGCCCCGCCTGCTGGAGCCATGCGGGGACCGTGCCCGCCGGGGCCAGCGCCTCGTCCAGCGTGGCCGCCTCAATGAGCCATTCGCCGTCGAGATAGACCGCGCCGGTGTGATGTTCCCGGTCCTTCGGGGTGAACCAGTCGCCGCGGATGAGGTCCGCGTAGGGGTTGTAATCCCCGAAGAGGCTGTTGGGCACCGTCACCTTCCAGGTGTCGTTCTGGACCTTTTCCCAGCCTGTGACCGCCTCCGACCCCTTCACCGCCACCTTTTCCCCAGGGGCCGCCTGGTAGGTGATGCGCTTGGCGTCCGACTCGCCCCCGCGTGGCGGGTTCACCCACTCGCGGTAGACCCCCTCATGCACCGTGACCGTGTCCCCCGGCTGCGCCAGCGCGGCGGCGGCGGAAATGGTCCGCAACGGCGCGGCGGCCGATCCGTCGTTCGTGTCATTGCCCGTGACGGCAACATGGTACTCGCGGTCCGCTGCGGCGTTGAGGCACAGCGCGGCGGTGAGGCTGAGCAGGCAGGCGGGGAACGCGGTCTTCATGGGGCGGGTCTCCTGATTGCGGCTAGAATAATGAAGGAAGCGGGGGTTGTCAACCGGCGCGCGGTGGTGGACGAGATGGACGGGATGGACCCGATGGACGCGATGGACAAGGAAGAATCGGACGGATCGGTCGGATCCGACCGATCCGTCGGATATTCCCCGGAGTCGGACAAGTCGGACGGGTCAGACCTGTCCCCTGCTCTTCCCCTCGACCCTAAACCCCCGACCCTAAACCCTGCCCCCGCGCCTTGCGCAGAGCGCCTCCTTTCGGTACACTGTCGGTTCGGCCATGAAGGCCGCAACATGGAGGTGTTTTCCGTGAAAAAACAGTCGGTTGATCAGATCGGGGTGTGCAGTTGGTCGCTTCAGGCGGCGGGGCCAAAGGAATTGGCGGAGAAGGTGAACGCCCTCGGGCTGAAGAAGGTGCAGATGGGCCTGACGCCGCACCGGGATGATCCGGGCGCGCTGGACGGGGTGCAGGAAATCCTCGCCGCCGCGGGGATTGAGATTGTGTCGGGCATGTACTCGACCGTCGGCGAGGACTACACGACCCCGGCCACGATCCGCGTGACGGGCGGCGTGGTGCCGGACGCGCACTGGGAGGAGAACCTGCGGCTGGCGCGGGTCACCGCCGCGACGGCGGGGAAGATGGGCCTGACCTGTGCGAACGCCCATGCGGGGTTCCTGCCCCACGACCCGGCGGACCCGACGTTTGAGAAGCTCTGCGGGCGCGTGGTGACGCTGGCGGAGGTCTTCGGGGAGCACGGCGTGACGCTGCTCATGGAGACGGGGCAGGAGTCGGCGGAGACGCTGCTGGCCTTCCTCGCCGAGATGCACGGGCGCGGCGCGAAGAACATCGCCGTGAACTTCGACCCGGCGAACATGATCCTGTACGACATGGACGACCCGATTGACGCGCTGCGCGCGCTGGTGCCGCACGTGCGCCAGGTCCACGTGAAGGACGCCAAGCGCACGAAGGTCAAGGGCGACTGGGGCGAGGAGGTGGTCGTCGGCACCGGCGAGGTGGACTGGGTCGCCTTCGTCCGCATCCTCGCCGAGGCAAACTTCGAGGGCGGCTACATCTTCGAGCGCGAGGCCGGCAGCGACCGCGTCGGCGACATCGCCAAAGGCATCACCGCCCTCACGGCGGCCATCAACGAGGTAAACGGGTAGCTCCTGTCTCTCCGGTGGGGCACCCTCAGCAGCAACTCCTGTACCGGCATTCCTGACCATTCGGCACCATCTTGGTCCCCCCTTGAGGGGGGTGGTTCGCGGGAGCGAACCGGGGGATGTTCCGGGGTTCGGGGCTGTGCCCGGACAGAAGAACATCCCCCGGCCGCGAAGACGCGGCCACCCCCCTCAAGGGGGGACCTAAGATCGGTCGGCCTTCTGCCACAGGCCGCTAACGATCAATCCCTGCGGGCTTCCGTCCGATGACCCGGGTCCAGGCCGGGCGGTCGAGGGACTGGAGGTCGCGGCGCGGGTCTTTCCAGGCCTTGGCTGCGGCATCGCGGGCCAGGGCGCGCACTTTCCGGTAGTCGGGGTCGGTGCGCCCTGTGTAGACCTTCTTCCCGCAGGCGCCGCCGAGGGGCGCGGTGAGGAAGCGGCTGCGACCGGGGCGTTCCAGGTCAATCCAGTCCGTCCGGCTGATCTTCTCCACCTCATGGCATTCCACGCAGCGGCGTTCGTGGACGCCGCGCAGGGCGGCGGCGAGGGCTTTGTCCTGGGCGGGGTCGTAGGCCGGGCGTGCGGGACGCTTGTCCACAAAGCGGTCGTGATAGGGCGCGTTGGCGTCTATCCACATGGCCAGCCGCAGCCGCTCGTCGGCGGACAGGCCGACCTCCCCTTTGTGCGTGGCGTCGTCGAGGGCGGTGAACAGTCTGCTCTTGCGCGCGCCGTAGGCGAGGGGCGGCGTGATGCTGGCATCCTGCGCCCGCGCGGGGGACAACGACACGAGCCCGTTCGTGATGATGGTCTCGAAGGCCCGGTTGTAGCCATAGCCGGGGATTTCCTCGTCGTGGGAGGTGAGGCCGCCGGAGAAGTCCAGCCCGCCCGCCGGGGTGAGGCCGTCGTGGCACCGGACGCAGTGGGCGTCGAGCACGGGCTGGATGTCGCGCAGGAAACTCACGGGCCGGTCCCCCCAGGGCGCGGGGAGCATGCCGGCCGGGGCCGCCGCCAGGGCCGCGCCGGAGCGCGCGGGCGGCAGCACCTGCGAGCCCGCGCGGGTCTCGTGGCAGCCCACGCAGCCGCGCAGTTCCCCGGGCTGGAAGCTTATGAACGAGCGCATGCGGCGCAGTTCCAGGCGGTCCTTGTCGAGGAGCTGGAAGTACACCGCCGTGTCGGCGGGCACGCGGAAGTGGGCGCTGCCGTCCGACTGCACGGGCACGTCGCCGAGGATGCGGACGGGGGTCCAGTTGGTGAGGTTTTTCCACTCCGCGCCGGGGCCGCCGTAGCGGTGGTCCTCGCCGTAGCGGTGGCCGCCCCGCGCGTTGTCATAGGGCCAGCCGACGGGCTCGGCGACGCGGAGGTAGCGCACGTCCTCCGGGGCGATCCCCTCGCTGCCCTGGGCGACGTTCTTGATGTGGCATTCCGCGTATTCTTTTTCCGTGTCCACCAGCTCGGGGAGCGCCGTGGGCAGGGGGCGCGGCCGCAGGGGCACGGGGTCGAAGCACGACAGCGCCGGGTCGCGGTAGATCAGCTCCTTGTTCCCATGCACGTCCACGAGATAGAGGCCGTATCCGGCGGGCTCGCCGGGGGTGTCGCTGTGGCTGAACGCGGCGAGGAAGGTCTGCTCCGAGAGCGCCCAGGGGGTGCTGTAGAATCCCGCCGGGTCGTCGGTGCCGCCCTCGGGCACGGGCACGCCGTCCATGCCGCCCTCGGGCGGCAGGAGGCGCGGGCTGACGATGCCGATGCCCTGCGGCTCGTTCACCCCCCGGCCGTGGTCCACGAGGATGAGCGGGCCGACGGGGAGGGTGTGGTGGCCCGCCGCGATGGCGACGAGTTTCGTGCTTCCCGGAATGGACCGCGCGTCCTCAACGGCCCACGGGTTGGGAAAATGCTGCTTGAAGAGCGCGTCTGCCCCGGTGCCGTCGGGGCGGATGATCCAGACGGACTGGATGAGGGCCCAGCTCCGCTCGTGGTACTCCCAGCGGGTGTAGGCAATGAGGCCGTTGTCGAGGGTGTTGGGCAGGTAGTCCCCGTCCTTGTTGGCGCTCATGCGGCGGATGCCGCTTCCGTCGGGGCGCATGACGTAGAGGTTGCAGCTCGTCTCGTCCTTGTCGTACTCGTTGCACTGGAGCGACGTGCCGCAGCGCTCGGAGACGAAGACGATGTCTCCGTTCGGGGCGTAGGCGGGGTCCAGATCGCTCCACTCGCCGAAACTGAGCTGGCGCAGGAGGTGGTCGCGGAGGCCCAGCTCAAACAGATGGATGGGTTCCTCCTCCCGGCGGAGGCGGTAACTCTGGGTGCGGTCCAGCCAGCCCTCCGGCGGTTCTTCGCTCCGCGCGCGGGCGTAGCCGAAGACCACCCGGTCCCCCTCGAACCACAGGTCCATGCCGTGGACATGGCCCGGTCCCAGCGCACCGTTGAGCAGGTTTCGGAGCCCCGCGACGGGCTGGTCGGGGGCGTCCGCGGGGGGCTCGGCCAGGGCGGCGAAGAGGGGCGCGCCGTCCGTGGACGGCTCCAGCACGCAGAGGTCGCCGCCGGGGCGCGACACCCAGGGCATGTGGTTGAGGCAGATGTCGGGATAGGTCTCCTGCGTGTGCCGCTTGAGGAAGATCATGCGGTCGAAATCGAGCAGCGGGTCGGCCAGCACGAGCCCGCGCACGGTCCAGCGGGTCTCCAGATAGAGGGCGCGCAGGGCGTCCGCCGGGGTGTCCGCGGGCAGGGCGGCCAGCCGCGCCTCCAGCGCGTCGAGACGCCGCAGGCGTTCGGTGATCTCCACGCCCTGCTCCTGGAGCCGTGCGGCGAGTTCCCGGCCCCGCCGCAGGTGGGTGGCGGTGGGATACGCGGGCGGTCCGGCGGTCTTGACGGTGGACCATTGACTGAGACTGCTCTGGTTGGCTGGTTTTCCCAGGGCAATGTTTTCCGCGTCCTTCCCCGCAGCGTACACCTCCACCTCGTCAAGATGGAGGAAGATGGGCGCGGGACTGGGGATGGTCAGGCGGAGGAACCGCGCGGCCGGCGGCTGGGCCCCAAAGGTCACCGTCAGCGGGGCCGCGCCGCTGATGCCCCCGAAATGCCGTCCCTGGTTGTCGTGGAGCAGCGTCCAGTTCTTGCCGTCGGGGGAGGCGAAAATCTGGAGCGTGTCGGCGTTGTGCAGGCCCGGGGCGTAGTCCAGCCGGTTGAACACCACGATCCGCCCGATCAGCGTCTCCGCGCCCAGGTCCACCTGCCACCACGGATTCGGCTCCTGGCCCGTGTGGAAGGCGTAGGCGCCGTTTTTGACGCCGTCGCACGCGCCCGCCGCGTCGGCGGCCGGGGTGAGGGGCTGCCGGAGGCCGTCCAGCCAGTCCTTTTCCACGAGGGCGCGCAGTTCGCCCGCTGTCAGCATGGCGCGGGACGGCGACGTGAACGCGGGCACGGGGGGCAGCGGCGGGCGGGCGTCCGCGGCGTGGGCGAGGGCGCACAGCAGGGTCAGGACCAAGGCGGGAATGAGGCCGGTCTTCACGGGGAGTCTCCTGTGTCCCGATAGGATAGCGGACCCGCGCGGCGGGGTCAATGAACCTGAATCATTGGACAGGAAAATATCCAGTCGCGTTTCCAGGAGAAAGAGCTTGTGATTCAGGGGTTCGGGCAACCGCCGCAGGGAATGAACGTGTCACCCGTGTGTTCAGGGGACCGGAGACCTTCCGACAAGAGGTTGCCGCGTCGGCCGGGGCGGCCTCCTCGCAATGACCGTGGAAACACCCGTCATTGCGAAAGAGCGAAGCGACTGAAGCAATCTCGTTCCCGCCACGATCCGACTCCAGGCATGCCTGTTTCGGCAACTTGGGAACGGTCAGTCCACGGGGCCGGGGCGGGGGATGACCGGGGCGTTTTCAATCTGCGGGCGGACGGCGAGCCAGTCCACGCCCTGGAAGACGGGGTCGGGGATCTGGCGCACCTCCTCGTCGCCGAGGTAGGGGCAGATGGCGTCCACCCAGGCGATGAGGCGCTGGCGGCTGGTCTCGTCCACCTTCACGCCGTAGTGCTTCCCGCTGGAGACCATCTCCACGAGCGGGCTCCGGTAGGACAGGCTGGTCATGGGCTCGGGGGTGGCGTAGGCTTTTGGGTCGCGCTGGTCGTAGGCCTCGACCATCATCACGCCGGCGATACCGAAGCCCGGTTCGGGGTTTTCCGGCGGGGTGTACGGCGCGCCCCAGGCCGGACGGCCGATGAGGGTCATGTAGGGCTCCGAGAAGCTGGGCGGGCTGGGCCGCTCGGTGGTGTCGAAGACCTTGCGCCCCTCCCCTTCCCCCTCGTGGCATTCGGCGCAGTAGCGGTCGAGCAGGGGCCGGACATAGCGGGCGTAGCTCACCGTGGCGTCCTTCCACGGCGGCGGGGTGATGGACCGGGGAGCGGCGGCGGTGGCCAGGGCCTTGGCCGCCACCTGCGGTGTCCGGCTGTGGGATTCGTGGCAGCCGAGGCAGCCCCGGCTCTCCCCCGGCATGACCCCCACGAAGCTGCGCATGGTCTGGAGGGCGCGGAAGTCGCCGTCGAGGAGCTGGAAATGGAGGGCCTGCCCGGCGGGGGCCTCGAAGGAGACCGAGCCGTCCTCCTCGATGGGCACGGTGCCGATGATCCGCTTGACGCCCTCCGACTGCACGGCGGAGACCACGGGCCCGGTGGAGATGTACGGGCGCTTGTGCCAGTAGGTGTAGGTCTTCGGGTCAATCTGGAGGATGCGCAGGTACTTCGCCTTCCCGCGCAGCGCCTCCGGGGCGTTCTGGTAGACGTTGTTGCTGTAGATGACGCCGGGCTTCGGGGCGCCCCGGTTCTCCGCCGTCGGCCAGGCCACGTGGTCCGCCAGCACGGGCGGCACGGGCCGCGGCTTCAGGGGCATGGCGTGAAAGACGTTGTGGACGCCCTCGTAGACCAGCTCCCGGTTGCCGTCCACGTCCATCAGGTACAGGCGGAATTTGCCGTCCCGCTGGGCGGACACTAAAAAGTCCTTCTCGCTGAGGGGATAGGGCGAGTAATAGGCGGGGTAGCTCCCCGAGGCGTGGTAGCGGGGCGACTCCACGGGGTCCACGGGGCCGTTGCCGGACTCCGGCCATTCGACATCGGCGGTGACCTTTGTGAGGCCGTCGGGGAAGTTGAACCCCTTGTCGGGGTCCACGATGCCGACGGACCCGGCGAACCAGTCGTGGTGCGCGCTGCCGGTGAACAGGACGCGGCGGCTGCCGGGGATGGCGCGGGCGTCCTTCATGAGGTCCGGCCACACGCTCTGGTTGCCCCAGAAGGTGACCGCCTGCGTTCCGTCGGGGTGGGAGGTCCAGAGGGACTGGGCGCGCCAGAGCGGCTTGTCGGTGTACTCCCAGCGGGTGTAGACGACCCGCCCGTCGTTCATCACCGACGGCAGGTAGTCCGGCTCGTTGCTGTGGGAGATGATGTAGAGGTTCCGCCCGTCGGCGTCGGCGCGGGCCAGTTCGAAGGAGTTGGTCGGCGGCATGCACCGGACGTAGTTGTTGCCCCGCGTGGTCGGGAAGACAATGTGGCCGTCGGGCGTGTAGACGGGGTCCACGTCGTCGTAGGGGCCGTCGGTGAGCTGCCGCAGGCCCGAACCGTCCACGTTGATCTCGTAGAGGTGGAACGACTTCTCATTGTGCGGCTTGAAGCAGAAGAGGACCTTTTGCGCGTCGAAGGACAGGTCAGGCCGCCAGAAGGACCCGTGCAGGGGCGCCTGCGGCATGAGCTGGCGCACGTTTCCGCCGGGGTGCAGCCCCTTCAGCGCGAGGAGGCGTCCGCCGGGCACGGCCATGTATCCGAGGCGGTGGCGGGTCTCATGCCGCCATTCGGAGCCCTGCGGGTACGGCATGTCCACCAGCAGGATTTCATCGAAGTCCAGCAGGGGGTTGCTGAACAGAAGGACGCGCTTGGCTTCCCGGACCGCCAGATAGAGGTCGCGCTCGTCCCCTTTCCCCTGCGCGGCTCTTCGTTCCAGAGCCGCCAGTTCCGCCAGTTCCCTGGCGTGGTCGCCCGGGATGCGGGCGGCGAGGTCGCGGGCCCACTGGATTTCCTCGCGGATGCGCGTCTTGAGCGGAACGCCCTCCGCCTGGTGCATCCAGTCCCGCACCAGGGCGTCGCGGGCCTCCTCCGGCGTGAGGGCGCGGGTCTCGGGGGTTTCCGGGGTGACAAACGGCGCGACGGGCTCGCTGACGCGGGGGCGGAAGGCGACCCTCGGCCCCATGGCGAGCACCAGCTCCAGCCACTCGGGGGAGGTGTGGGCGGCGTCCCCCTGCGCGGCCAGGGCGTCATACCTCGCCTTCAGGGCGTCGGCCTCGCGCCACTGGTCCCGCGCTTCCGGGGTCTGGCGGGACCACTGGTCCTCCGTGAGGGGCTTGTATTCCAGGAGCAGCTCCGCCAGGGCGGCGGCGCGCTCCACGAGCACACGGTTGTCGGGGTCCCGCAGGCAGGCCACCGCGGGAACGCCCGCATAGTCCGCAAAGGCCGCGCATTCCTCCGGGAAATCCGCCCGGAGTCTTCGGGCCAGCGCGTTTTGCAGGTCCGCGTCCATCGGCGGCGCGGCGGAGGTGATTCTTGAGCGGACATCCGCGAAGGTTTCCGCAAAGGAGTCCCGCCGGGTGTAGACGGCCGCCGCCGCGGCGTCCAGGCGCGCCGTGCGGGCCGCCAGCAGGTCGTTTCCGTGGGTGAACAGGGCGCGAATGTCGGAACGGGAGAGGGCCCCGTTGTAGATGCGCAGGTCGTCCATCTCGCCCTGGAAATGCTCGTTGGTTCCCCCGCTGGAACCGATGAAGGCGGGCTGGCCATGGGCGGAGGCGATCCGGCCCCGGCGTTCCAGGGAGCCCCGTTCCTTGCCGTCAAGGAAAACCCGCAGAAAACGTCCGTCGAAGGTGGCCGCGCAGTGGTGCCACGCGCCGTCCAGCACGGCGCCCGGGTCAACAGCCGCGTCGCATTCCATGTACCCGCCCACGTTGAGGCCGAAGGAGAGGATTTCCCCGCCCTGCTGGAACGAGAACAGGATGCGGTCGTCCCCGTTCTCCTGGCGGAAGAGTTCGCGGTATCCGCCGAGGTCCGACGGGCGCACCCACACGGAGAGGGACAGGGCGCGCATGCGGGGCTGCCCAAAGGCGGGCACACGCAGGGCGTGGGTGTTCTGGAGAGCGACGGCATCGCCGTAGACGCCCCGGCCCGCCGCCATGCCGCCGGTCGCCTGCGCGGCGAGCTCCGCGCTTCCCGACACATCGGAAAGAACGCCCTCCGCAGCGCCGCTGTCAAAGGTCCAGTGCGCGAGGAGGGGCGTGTCGAGGGACGGCGGGGTGTCCGCAGCGGGCTCGCCAAGGGCGGCGCAGGAAAGGAGGACGGCTAGGGCCGCGCAGGGAATCCAGGAGGGGTGTTTGGAAGTCATCATTGCGTACCGCCCAAGTGTTTCGTCCATTGTTCCACGGACCTCCGGTGAAAGTCCACTGTGAATGGAATGGATGGCGTCGGGAGTCAGGGAAAGACGGGCGATTCCCGGAGGCTTTCCGGGAACGAGATGGCGTCGCTTCGCTCGCCATGACGGCTTGGACGACGGCCTTGTGATGACCCGGGCGTCAACGCGTCATGGCGAGCGAAGCGACGCCATCTCGTTCCCGCCGCCGCGTGTCCCCCCACACGTCTTTCCGCTGGCCGGGCACAGTACAGTGTGTGCAAATTCCCCTCGCCGGTCGGTACGATAGGGCGCACACCCACAGGATGGAGCAGGCATGAGCGGATTTTGGAATGTTGTCTGTCTTTTCGCAGGGACGCTGGCGTTTTGCCTTGGGCCGCAGGCAGTCTCCCGGGCTCAGGAGGCTTCCGCCCCGGTCACGGTGACCTTCGCGGCGCAGGCGAACCGGCATCCGGTGTCGGGATTCGGCGGGGAATGGGACCCGCATTTCTGGACGGAGCGCAACGGCCGCCGCGGCTGCGATGAGGCGGCGTGGCGGGCGCTGACGGACCGCATCCGCGGCATGGGGGTGTCCCGCGTGCGCACGTCGGTGCTGCCGGACTGGTATGAGCCGGAAAACGACAACGCGGACCCGGCGGTTACGGACGGCGCGGCGTTCACCTGGGACAGCGAGCAGATGCTTTCGCTGCGCCGCCAGCTCGACTTCTGCCAGGAGGCGGGCATCCGGGTCACGCTGACCTGGTGGTGCGCCCCCGCGCGGATTGCGGGCGGGAGGCCCTACTGGCTGGGCTTTGCCGGGTCGAAGCAGTGGTGCTCCGCGCCGAACGACGCGGCGGAGTGCGCGGAGAACATCGCCGCCGTCCTCCGGCACCTCGTGGTGGACCGGGGCTACTCCTGCATAGACGCGTTCACCTTCATGAACGAGCCGGACTGGACCTATCTGAACGACGAGAACCGGGTGGATTTCGGGCATTACGCGGAGGTGTGCCGGGCGATCCATGAGCGGCTGGTCCGCGAGGGGTTGCGGGACCGGCTGGAGCTGGACCTCGCCGATGACAGCTCGCACCGGGGATGGCTCCAGCAGACCGCCGGGGCCCTGGGCGGGGTGTCGGACCGGCTGAACGCCCACAGTTATGTGTTCTCCTGCGGGGATTCCGGTTATGCGCCGGCCATGCGGGTCTGGGTGCGGGACCGGGTGGCGTGGAGCGGCGCCCTCCCCTTTTCCGTCAATGAGCTGGGCACCCGGCATGTCCAGGGGGCCTACACGGCCACGGACATTGAGACCTTCGAGCGCGGGTTCTGCGTCGCCCAGTTCGCCCTGCTTGGGCTGAACGAGGGCATGACGGGCGCCCTGTTCTGGGGGCTGCACGACCAGTATTACTACGACGGGAACCCGGAGGACGGGAGCAACGGCGGGCTGATGAAGACGAACCTCATGGCCTATGCCGACGAGGGGTGGCGCATGCGCCCCGCCGGGGAGGCCTGGTCGCTGGTGTGCCGGGCCGCGCCGCGCGGCGCGCGGGCGCATGCCGGCGCGTCGGACAGTCCCGAGGTGGACGGTGTGGCGCTGGTGCCGCCGGACGGCGGGGGCGTGAACCTGCTGCTGGTGAACCGGGCCGCTGCGGCGCGGAAGGTCGCGCTGCGCGGGATTCCGGGGGGTGCGGTTCCCCTGGAGAAGGCGGAGGTCAGCGCCTTTGGCCGCAACGGCGCCTCCGGTCCCGAGACGCGGGTGTGGACGGAGACAACGGGGCTTGAGCTGCCCCCGGAGACGTTCCTGCTGGTGCGCCTTTCCGGGCCGAAGAAGTGAGCCTCCCAACAGGGGACTAGTTGGCGGCATCCTCTTCGGGCACGCGGTACTGTTCCCGGAGCCGGGCGAGTTCCGACTTCAGCGCGGCGACCTGGTCCGCATAGTCCGGGTTGGCGTACTGGTTCTTCATTTCCTGGGGGTCTTTTTCGAGGTCGTAGAACTCCCACTCGCCGAGGGTGTGGAAATGGGCGAGTTTATAGCGGTCGGTGCGCACCCCGTAGTGCTTGTAGACGTTGTGAACCTTTCCCTCCCCCTCGAAGTACTGGTAATAGAGGGAGCTGCGCCAGTTGGCGGGCTGTTCACCCCTCATGAGGGGCACGAGGCTGAGGCCCTGCATGGTTTCCGGCACCGGGACGCCCGCGATGGCGAGGAAGGTCTCGGCCATGTCGAGGTTCTGGACCAGGCTGCCGGCGCTGGAGCCGGGCTGGATGACGCCGGGCCACTGGGCGACCAGGGGCGTCCGGAAGGACTCCTCGTAGATGAAGCGCTTGTCAAACCATCCGTGCTCGCCGAGGTAGAAGCTTTGGTCGGAGGAGTAGAAGACGACGGTGTTTCTGTCAAGGCCGCTTTTTTCGAGGTAGTCCAGGACCCTGCCGACGTTGTCATCCACCGAGCGGATGCACCGCAGATAGTCCTGCATGTACTGCTGGTACTTCCAGCGGACCAGCGCCTCGCCCTGGAGGTCGCCCGTCTCATACTCCTGTTTCCGGCGGGCATAGGCGGCGTCCCAGGCGGCGCGCTGCTCCCCGGTCATGCGCCCGCAGGTGCGCTTCCACGAGCCCATGTCCTCCTTGGGGATTTCATCCCCCCACACCTTGAGGTCGGAGGTGACGCGCATGGTCTTCTCGATGGACATGTCCTGCTCGCGGGCGGCGGTGCCCCGGCCGGCGTAGTCGTCGAACAGGGTGGGCGGCTCGGGGATTTCCACGTCGTTGAAGTCGTTGAGATGGTCGGGGCCGGGCTCCCATTCGCGGTGGGGGGCCTTGTGCTGGATCATGACCATGAACGGCTTCTGCGGGTCCCGCCGGTGCTGCATCCAGTCAAGGGCCTTGTCCGTGATGATGTCCGTGACGTAGCCCGCCTCCCGTTTCGTGCCCTGTGCGGACTGGAAGTCCGGGTTGTAATAGCAGCCCTGGCCGGGGAGGATTTCCCAGGCGTCGAAGCCGGTGGGGTCCGTTTCCAGGTGCCATTTTCCGTAGACGGCGGTCTGGTAGCCCGCCTGCTGGAGCAGTTTCGGGAAGGTCTGCTGGCTGCCGTCGAATCGGTCGCCGTTCTGGCGGAACCCGTTAAGGTGGCTGTGGAGCCCCGTGAGGATCACCGCGCGGCAGGGGCCGCACAGGGAGTTGGTGACGAAGCTGTTCCGGAAAATCATGCCGTTCTGGGCGATGCGGTCAATGTTCGGCGTGGGCGCGATTGTGCTCAGGGGGCCGCCGTAGGCGCTGACGGCCTTCTGGGCGTGGTCGTCGCTGAATATCCACACAATGTTGGGGCACCGGGCCTCGGCACAGGCGGAGTTGCGGGTGGTGGCGGCGGCCAGCGCGGCGGTCGCGCCGGCGGCGGCCTGTTGCATGAACGCGCGTCGTGAAATCATGGTCGGAATCTCCGTAGGCAGGACTAATGAAGAACTTCGCCCTTGAGCGGGTCGCCGGGAACGTCGAGGATCTGGACGCTGGACACGGTCTTCATGGTGGCGTGGTCCTGGAAGGTCCAGACGACCTTCTTCTCGGGGGTGACCTCAATGAGGTGGGGGGCCTTGCCGAACTCGCCGTGGCCCACCCAGTTGGAGAGGACGGTGTTGCCGTTGGGGAGGCGGTGGAAGCCCGTCAGGAACTTCAGGGAGATTCCGGGCAGCTCGTCATGGGTGATTTTCCAGACGACTTTCCCGTCCCGGTCCGCCTCGAAGAACCATGCCTCCTTCTTCATGTCGCCGCAGGCGACCAGCGTGTGGCCGTTGTCCAGGCGGACGGCGCTGTGGGGGCCGCCGGCGGCGGGGATTTCGGCGACCACGGTTCCCTTGGGGTCGTACTCGCGCACCACCTCGTCGGCATAGAGACAGACGAGGTAGTTGCCGTTGGCGAGCTTGCGGGCGTTGCGCATGTAGGCGTGGCCGCCGTCCGTGCCCTCGGGCAGGATGCGCAGCTCGAACACGACAGCGCCGGCGGGGTTCACCTCGATCAGGCGGCCGGCGTTGCACTCGCCGATGAAGGTGTTCCCGCCCTCCAGGCGCTGGCACGCGTACACCTCGCTCTTGGACTCGTAGGAGAAGACGGTTTTCTTGTCCCGGTCCACCTCCAGCACGCCGTGGCCGGTGTTGAAGAGCAGGTTGCCGTTCGGCAGCGCCCACAGGTCGTTGCAGGTGCCCGTGGCGTACTCCCACTCCACTTTTCCGTCCGCGCCGACGATAAACACCTTGTTCCCCGAGTAGTCCGTGCAGGCGAAGCGGTGGCCCGGTCCTGTCTGGACGGGGGGCTGCGCATGGGCGGCGAGACAGAAGACGACCAGCGCGGCGAACAGGGGCGCGCCGGCGAAAAACAGACGGATGGAAAGGGACGATGCGCGTTTCATGTGTTTGCCTTCTTCCTACTTCAGTTCGGTGATGAAGACGTTGCGAAAGCGGTGCTGGCCCCCGGTGGGCACTTCGGCCTGGAAGGCGATGAAACCGCTGGCGGGGCCCTCAAGCCCCTTCGCCTTCCAGGCGGGCTTGCCGTTGATTTCCAGTTCTAGGGCGTCGCCCTTCACCGTGAGCTTGAAGGTGTTCCACTCATGCGCCTTGATGAGTCCCTCGCTCTTCGCGCCCTCGATCCCCTCCACGTTGCCCTCCATGCCCTTGCGGAGGTTGGCCTGGTACTTCGGCGGCCAGACCTTGTTCTTCGGAACGGAGTCGTAGCGGAAGTAGACGCCGCTGTCCCAGTTGTCCTCCGCCAGCGCCTTCCACTCGAACTCCAGCACGAAGTCGGCGTACTGCTTCTCGCTCTGGACCAGCCCGTTCCCGTCCTGGATCAGGATGTCGCCGTTGTCCACGGCGGCCTCGCACTTTTCCACGGTCCATCCGGTGAGGTCCTTGCCGTTGAACAGGGAGACGCGCTCCCCGCCGGACGGGGCCGCGGCGGCAACCAGCGAAACGAGCAGGACTGCGGGCAGGAGACGGGCGAAAACGGACTTCATTGATCTCACTCCAAGGGTTGGACGCTGTTTCCCGGTCGGTTACGGCCCTCCGGGGGGGTGACACATCGAAACCATACGATACCGGGCGCCCCCGCGCTTTTCAAGCGCGGCGGGGCGTGATATAGTCTTCCCCGGCACACAGGCGCCGGGGAACCAGCCATGACAGTCCTGCTTCTGATGATCAGCCAGTTCGCCGCAGGGGCCGCCGCGCCCGCGCATCTTGGGGATGCCCTGACGCGGGACACTTGGGGGCTGCATGCGTTTGAGCAAAGCGACTGGCGCCCCCACCTTCTGGACCTTGCCCCCGCGCGGTGGGTGTGGATGCCCTCCACGCGGACCCTTTCAAACACCTTTGTCCTGTTCCGCCGGGAAATTGACTTGGACACCGTTCCGGTGCGGGCGAGGGGATTCATCTCCGCAGACAGCCGGTACCGGCTGACAGTTAACGGAAAGCGGGTCCAGTGGGGCCCCGCGCCGTGCGATCCGCGTCACCTGGACGCGGACCCCATGGACATCGCCCCGCTTCTTCTTCCGGGGAAGAATGTCCTGGGGGTTGAGGTGCTGCACTACGGCCTGGGCGACGGCACCTGGCCTGCGGGAAAACCCGGGATGCTCTTTCATCTTGTTCTGGAGTTTCCGGACGGGACCACCCGGTCCGTGGTCTCCGACGGGGACTGGCGGTGCATGATTGACCGGGCGCACCCCCCGGGGCAGCACAAGCGCTGGTTCCTCCGGGCGCTTCAGGAGGAATATGACGCCCGTCTTCACCCCGAGGGATGGGACACGCCGGGCTATGCCCCCGGGGAAGAGTGGTGTCCGGCCATGCCCCTGGAATGCCCGCCGGACAAGCCGGCCGCATGCAGCCACTACGACGGCAACGACCTTCTGGACCGGGTCCGGGAAGACGACGCCTCCCTGCGTGTCCGCGAAATCCCGCTGATCACGGAGCCGCTGGTGTCCGCGAAGGGGCTTGCCAACTCGGGGCGGATTCTCTGGCACCGCGACCCGCGGGACTGGTTCGACATGCGCGTGCCGGACTCCTTCACGGTGGACCGCACCCCCGTGGCCGTGCCCACCGCGGACGGAACCGGGGTCACCCTTCCGGCGACCGGCGACCGCGAGGGCGTTTTCGCCACCTTTGAGTTCAACGAGCACATCGTCGGCTGGCCGCAGTTCAGCCTTGACGCGCCCGAGGGCGCCGTGGTGGAGCTGATGGTGCAGGAATCCCACGCCCCGGACGGTCCCGCGTGGCTCGACACGCATTTCTACGCCTGGACCCGCTTCATCTGCCGGGAAGGGGTCAACACCTTTGAACCCTTTGACTACGAGTCCTTTCGCTGGATACAGCTCCATGTGCGCAACGCGAACCGCCCCGTCACCGTTTCGGCGGTGGGGGCGCGGCGCCGTCTCTTTCCCTGGCCGAACCCGGCGCGGGTGAAATGCTCGGACCCGGCCCTCCAGCGGCTGTTTGACGCGACGGTGAACACCCTGAACAACAGCGCCCTGGACGTGGCGGTGGACGGCATGGGCCGCGAGCGGCAGCAGTACAGCGGCGACGGCAGCCCGCAGCTCTTCGCCATCCGCCAGACCTTCGGCGAGACCCGCCTTCCGCAGCGGTTCCTGCGCACGTTCAGCGAGGGGCAGTCGCCCGAGGGATATTTCATGGACTGCTGGCCGGCGTTCGACCGGCTGGCCCGGGTCCAGCAGAAGCAGATTCAGGGGGCCTACTGGGGCCCGCTCCTTGACCACGGCGTGGGGTTCGTTTTCGACTGCTGGAACCACTATCTGGAAACCGGGGACCGAGACGGGGTGGCGGAGGCGTATCCGCGCCTGCTGCGGTTTGCGGACTATCTCGCCGCGCTGCGCGGGGGCGACGGCCTGCTGCCGGTGGAGAATCTCGGCATCCCCACGGTCTGGATGGACCATCTGGCATTCAAGAAGCCGTCGCACAAGCAGTGCGCGTTCAACCTCTACGCCGCCGCCATGTACCGCCATGCCCTCTGCCCCCTCGCCGCCGCCTTTGGCGACCAGGACAAGGCGCTGGAATGCGGGCGCATAGGCGATGAACTGCTGGCCGCCGCCACAGAGCGGTTCTGGGACGCGGAGCGGGGGATTTTCGTGGACAACCTTCCTTTCCTGGCGGAGGAGGGCGCCGTTCGCCTCTCCGACCGGACGCTGGCGATGTCCATCCTGTTCGTCCAATGTCCCGGGGGAGACGCCGACGCGGCGCTCCGGGCGCTGGTGGAGTGCCCTCCGGAACTGGGGCTGTCCTATCCCGCAAACGCGCACTGGCGGTACTGGGCGCTGGCAAGGCGGGGACGGGCCGATGTGGTGGTGTCGGAATTCCGGACCAAATGGGCGACCATGGGCTCCGTGCTGCTAAATAACACGCTTCAGGAAATGTGGGAGGCCCCTGCGGACTCCACGGCGGAGTGGAGCCATTGCCCCGTGGTGCCGCTGTATTTCCTTCACATGGACATTGCGGGCATCCGGGCGACCTCGCCGGGGTTTGCCACCTGTGATGTGCGCCCGCAGTTGGGGGACATCGGGGATTTGGAGGTGGTCACGCACACAGTGCTTGGACCCTTTGAGCTTAAGGCCGAGGCGGACGACGGGGGCCATGAAGTGACCCTGTCGGTCCCGGAGGGGTGCGAGGCGACTCTGGTGCTTCCGGAAGGGGCGCGCTGTTCGCTTCCCCCTGCGGACAGCGCGCAACGGTTCGGGTTTGCCTGTTACCGCCTGCGGGCCGGAGAGAAGAATGTCTTCCGCGTTCCCCGATGACAGTGTGGGCATCGCCGGGCACGTTTCAGGCGCGGCAGAAGGATTGTTTGCATGAACCATGTGGAGCGTTTCCGTGCGGTGATGGCCCGGCAGCCCGTGGACCGGCTTCCCCGGTGGGAATGGGCGATGTGGTGGGACAAGACCATCGAGCGGTGGCACGGTGAGGGGCTGCCCCCGTCCCTCACGGACATCTTCGAGATTCATGAGTGGTTCGGGCTGGACCCGTACAAGCAGTTCTGGTTCAGCACGACCCAGCCCACCATCGAGGCGGCCCAGCACCATGTCGAGGGCGTTGTGTCGGACATGGACGACTATCTGCGCGTGAAGCCCAGCTTTTTCCCGGACCATTCGGAGGCCATCCGGGGGATGGAGGCGTGGGCGGCGCGGCAGGCGCGGGGCGACGCGGTGGTCTGGATCACCCTCGAGGGCTTCTTCTGGTTCCCGCGCACGCTCATGGGTTTCGTCAAGCTCATGTACGCCTTCATCGAGGACGCCGAGCTGATCCATGCCATCAACCGGGATTTGCTGGCGTTCAACCTGGACATATTGGAGAAGGTGGAGCGAAGCTGCGTGCCCACCTTCCTGACCCTCGCAGAGGACATGTCCTTCAACAAGGGCCCCATGATCGGCGAGGGGCTGTTCGACGAGTTTATCGCCCCGTATTACCGTCCCCTCCTCGCCCGGGTGAAGGAGATGGGCATGCTTACCATCGTGGACACGGACGGCGATGTTACGGCCATGGTGCCCTGGCTGGAGGGCGCGGGGGTGGAGGGGGTGCTGCCGCTGGAGCGGCAGGCGGGGGTGGACGGCATGGCGTTGCGGCGGCAGTTTCCGGAGTTCGCCCTGGTCGGCCATTATGACAAGATGGTGATGCCCCACGGGGAAGCCGCCATGCGCGCGGAGTTTGAGCGGCTGGTGCCCCTCATGAAGACCGGCGGGTTTATCCCCAGTGTGGACCACCAGACCCCGCCGGGGGTCTCGTTGGAGCAGTACCGGGTGTACCTGCGGCTGCTCGAAGAGTACACGAAGATGGCCTGAACGCGCCGAAAGGAGAATGTTTGTGTCGGTATATGGCGGAATAGAGGCGGGAGGAACCAAGTTTGTGTGCGCCGTGGGCACGGGGCCGGATGATCTGCGCGACGAGATCCGGTTTCCCACCACCTCGCCGGAGGAGTGCATCGGAACGTCCGTGGCGTTTTTCCGGGAGATGGCGGCGAAGCACGGCGGGCTCGATGCGGTGGGGATCGCCTCGTTTGGTCCGGTGGACCCCGCCCCCTCCTCCCCCACTTTCGGCCACATCACAACGACGCCGAAACCGGGCTGGGCGCACACCGATCTGGCGGGGCCCGTTGCTGGGGCGTTGGGGGTGCCCGTGGGGTTTGACACGGATGTGAACGGCGCGGCGCTGGGCGAGTTCCGCTGGGGCGCCGCGCGGGGGCTGGACACCTTTGTGTATATCACCGTCGGCACAGGGATCGGCGGCGGCGCGATGGTGAACGGCGGGCTGGTGCACGGCCTGATGCACCCGGAGATGGGCCATGTGTTCCCACCCCATGACCGGACGGAGGACCCCTTTGAGGGGATGTGCCCCTACCACAAGGACTGCCTGGAGGGGCTGGCCTCCGGTCCGGCGATTGAGCGGCGCTGGGGTGCCCGGGCGGAAACCCTCCCCCCCGGCCACCCCGCATGGGACTTGGAAGCAAAATACCTGGCCCACGGCATCGTGCCGCAGATTTACATCCTCTCCCCGCAGCGTGTTATCCTCGGCGGCGGGGTCATGGAGCAGACGCACCTGTTCCCAAAGGTGCGCCGCCAGGTCCGGGAGATTCTGAACGGGTACATTCAGGCCCGGGTTCTTCTGGAGGACATGGACAATTACATTGTGCCGCCGGGGCTGGGCAACCGCGCCGGTGTGCTGGGCGCGGTGGCGCTGGCCCAACGGGCTGCCGGAACGGACTGAAACAAGGAGGCCGAAAGATCATGGGAAGAGGAACTGTTGCAGTGCTGGTTGCCGCCGTCTGCTGTTGCGGGGCCGCCTTCGGTGCGGACACGGTATTCGCGGATTTCGAGGCGAAGGACTACGGCGACTGGAAGGCGGAGGGCGAGGCCTTTGGAACCGGTCCGGCGCGGGGGACGCTTGACCAGCAGATGGAGGTGTCGGGGTTCAAAGGAAAGCGGCTGGTTAACTCGTTCCACCAGGGCGACGGCGCCACAGGCACACTGACCTCTCCGGCGTTCACCATTGAACGCCCGCACATCAGTTTCCTCATCGGCGGCGGAAAGCACCCCGGCGAGACCTGCGTCAATCTGCTGGTCGGCGGGGAGGTTGTGCGGACCGCCACGGGGCCCAACGACAAGCCCGGCGGCAGCGAGCGCCTGCGCTGGCAGTCGTGGGACGTGCGCGACCTCGCGGGAAAAAAGGCGGTGATCCAGATCGTGGACAGCCGGACGGACGGATGGGGCCACATCAACGTGGACCACATCGTGTTGGGAGACGAGCCGATGACTTCCGAGCGGAAACGGGAAATCAGGGTGGAGAACAGCCTGCTGAACCTGCCCGTCAAGAACGGCGCGCCGAAAGTCCTGCTCCGCCTGCTCCGGGGTGCGGAGATCCTCCGCGAATACGAGATCGAGCTGGCGGAGAAGGATCCCGACTTCTGGGCTTCCGTGGACGTCGCGCCGTACAAGGGCGAAACGCTGACCCTCTGGTCTGACGGGCTGGAGTCCGACGCCGGGCTGAACCTCATCACGCCGGGCGACAGCCTGATCGGCGGCGAGAACCTCTACCAGGAGAAGCTGCGGCCGCAGTTCCACTTCTCGCCGCAGCGGGGCTGGAACAACGACCCGAACGGGCTGGTGTGGCACGCGGGCGAGTACCACCTGTTCTTCCAGCACAACCCGGTGGGGTGGAACTGGGGCAACATGACCTGGGGTCATGCGGTGAGCAAGGACCTCGTGCGCTGGACCGAACTGGGCGACGCCATCCATCCGGACGCGCTGGGCACCGTCTTCTCCGGGTCGGCGGTGGTGGACCACGCGAACACGACCGGCTTCCAGACCGGCGACGAGCCGCCGATGGTGTGCGTGTATACGGCGGCGGGCGGCACGGGGCGCTGGTCGGAGAATGTCCCCTTCACGCAGGCACTGGCGTACAGCAACGACCGGGGCCGCACTTGGGCGAAATATGAGGGAAACCCCGTGCAGGGGCACATCGTGGGGGGCAACCGTGACCCCAAGGCCTTCTGGCATGCCCCCTCCGGCTGCTGGGTCATTGTGCTGTTCCTCGACGGGAAGCGCATGGGCATCTTCAACTCCCCCGACCTCAAGACCTGGACCCTGCAGAGTGAGCTGGAGTCCTTTTTCGAGTGCCCCGAACTGTTTGAACTGCCTGTGGACGGGGACAAGGGAAAGGCCAAATGGGTGCTCTACGGGGCGTCCGGCGAGTATTTCACCGGCGCGTTCGACGGCAAAATCTTCACCCCCGACGGCCCCGCCCTCCCCTTCAACTTCGGCAACTGCTTCTACGCGTCGCAGACGTACAACAACTTCCCGGCCGAGGACGGCCGGCGCGTCCAGATTGCCTGGGGCACTGTCGGCGACAAAAGCATGCCCTTCAACCAGATGATGGACTTCCCCGTGGAGCTGACCCTGCGCTCCACCCCCGAAGGGCCGCGCCTGTGCGCGTGGCCGGTCCGCGAGATCGCCTCGCTCTATGCGCGGGAAAACCGATGGACCGGGGCCGTGCCCGGAGGCGAGCTTCCCCTGGCGGTCTCCGGCGACTGCCTGGACATCGAGGCGGTCTTTGAGGCCGCCGGCGCGGGTGAACTGGGATTTGACGTTCGCGGCGTGAAGGTCGCCTATGACGTTGAGAAGGGCCAGCTCGCCTGCGGCGACAAGACCGCCCAGGTGGCCCTGGAGGACGGGAAACTGGCGCTCCGGCTGCTGGTGGACCGCCTGTCCATCGAGGTCTTCGCGCAGAACGGCCTCGTCTACATGCCCATGGGCGTTCATTTCGACGAAGACAACCAGAAACTCGACTTCGTGAAGGGGGCGAACACCCACATCGAATCACTGGCCGTCCGGTCGCTCAAGTCCGCGTGGGCCCGGTAGCCGGGGCGTTTCATCAGAGCAGCACAGCGCCGGTGATGGAGATGCCCGCCACGGCGGCCAGAAACATGCCGAGATAGGCCCATCCCAGGATGCCGCCCCACGGAAAGACCTCGTGGAAAAGGCGCGCCTGCACGATGATCACCGGCATCCGGATCAAATCCCACAGGCCGAAGGCCTCCGTCACGCCGGGGGCGATCCAGAACTTGCCCTCCTCCCCGGAGGGGATGTAAGAGACCAGGTAATACGTTCCGTCCTGCGGGAGCCGGACCTGTTCGCCCTCAAACTGCCAGTCCACGGTGCCGGTAAACTCCTCGTTGAACACCGTCGGCGTCTGGCCGTCGGTGGTGAACAGCAGGGCCCCCATGCCCGCGGGAATGGCGAAGGGCAGCCCCGTGGCGGCCGGGAGCCCGGGTCCCAGCAGGGCCGTGGCCGGGCGCACACCGGCGTACCGGTCCAGTTTCGGCAGGCCCATCTGAAAATCCAGCGTCTGCCCGGCCTTCCCGTCAAAAGTGAGCCAGAGGAGTTCCTGGACCGGCTTGGCGTGGTGGTAGGCCACCCGGCTGACGGAGATGTCCTTGATAAAATGGGCCGTTTCGGCGTCCGTCGGCCCGCCGTTGATGACGACCGGATTGTGCGCCCAGGCCGTCCCGCCCGCCAGCGCTGCCAGGGCGCACAGCGCCCCAAATCCTGTGAGCCCGCCTTTCATCTTAACACCTCCCAGTTCACGAAGTATAACCGAAAAAACGGCGTGTCCATTCCGGGAAGATGCCTGTCGCGGCGTGCTATGATGGCGGGGGGCGGTGGCCCGCGCTTCCGGACGGCGGCCGCCGCGCAACCAAGCAACGCAAGGAGTTGATCATGAAGATCCCCCGCCGTTCCTTCCTTAAACAGGTTTCCGCCCTCTCCGCGGCCCCGTTCATCCTGCCGTCCCATATCTGGGCCGCCGACGCAAAGCCCAACGACCTCATAACCATCGGTTTCATCGGCACGGGCAAGCAGGGCCGCTACCTGATGGAGGCCTTCCTCCAGCACAAACGCTGCCGGGTGGTGGCGGTGTGCGACGTGGACACCACGCGCCGCGAGGACACGCGGCAGCGCGCGGCGGACTACTACGCGAAGAAGTCCGACAGCGCGGCGGAGTGCCCTTCTTACACGGATTTCCGCGAGGTCATCGCACGCGACGACATTGACGCGGTGTGCATCGCGACGCCCGACCACTGGCACGCCATTCCCACGCTGGCCGCCCTGGCCGCCGGCAAGGACGTCTACTGCGAGAAACCCCTCACCCACAACATCCATGAGGCGGTGTCGGTGATCAAGGCCGTGAAGGAGCACGGGCGCGTGCTCCAGACGGGGTCCATGCAGCGGTCCATGGCCGAGTTCCGCGTGGCCTGCGAGCTGGTGCGCAACGGCGCCATCGGCGAGATCAGCCGGGTGGAGTGCAGTTTCGGGCCTCCCGGTGTGCCCTGCGACCTGCCGGAGGAGGACATGGAGCCCGGGCTGGACTGGGAAATGTGGGTCGGCCCCGGCCCGATGCGGCCGTACAGCTCCGTGCTGAGCCCGCGCGGCATCCACGACCACTTCCCCGACTGGCGCGATTACAAGGAATACGGCGGCGGCATGGTCTGCGACTGGGGCGCCCACCACGTGGACATCGCCCAGTGGGGCCTGGGCATGGACGAGAGCGGCCCCGACGCCGTCACCCCGCCGGAGGACCCGAACGCCATGAGCGGCGCGGTGCTGCACTATGGCGACAAGATAACCCTCATTCACACCGACGGCTACGGCGCGCACTTCTTCGGCAGCGAGGGCGAGGTCAAGGTGAACCGGGGCCGCTTCGAGTTCTGGCGCGACGGCAAGAAGATCGCCGGATTCACCAACCGCGAGGATGGCGGCTCCCTCGGGTCCGCCGTCAGCTTCGTGGAGAAGGAGTGGCTGAAAGACGCCAAGGTGAGGCTGTACGAGAGCGGCGACCACATCCGGAACTTCCTGGACTGCGTTGAGTCGCGCAAGCGCCCCGTCACCAACGAGGAGGTCGGCGGCCGCAGCGCCACCTGCTGCCACCTGTTCAACCAGGCCTACTACAACCATTCGGCGATCAAGTGGCTGCCGAAGGAGATGGACTTCGCCCCCGGAAGCGGCGATCCCAAGTGGCTGACCCGCGACTACCGCAGCCCCTGGAGCGTGTGACCGCCGCGAAAACGGCAGGGAGAGCAGCCATGGAAGAGAAAAAGGGCGTGTCCCGCCGCGCGTTTCTGGGCGCCTCCGTCGCCTCCGGGGCGGCGGTGACCGCCGCGGGCGCGCTGGGTGCCGCCGCGCCGGCGCGGGCGGCGGGCGCGGACCGGATCGCCTTTGTCACGGCGAACCTGGTGGCCCAGGTGACGGACTGGCGTTTTGAGCTGGCCCAGTGGGGCGAGCAGCACAAGAAGACCGTGGCCGCCACGGACGAGGCGGCCTGGCGCGCCGTCTGCGCGGAGATCGCCTCGCACGGGTTCAAGGCCGTGGAGGTGTGGGAGGCCCACGCCGCGCCCGAGGTCATGGACAAGAAGCGCTGCGCCGCGTGGAAAGCAGCCCTGGACGACAACGGCCTTCAGGCCATCGGCTACGGCGGCGCGTTCGGCCGCAAGACGGTGGACATCTGCCTGGCGCTCGGCATTCCGCAGATCAACGGCGGAATGGGCGACCTCACGCCCGATCTGGCGACGGCCCTGTGCAAGGAAACAGGGGTGCGCTTCAACCTGGAGAACCACCCGCAGAAAACGGCCAAGGAGCTGCTCGACCTCATCGGCGGCGGTAACGAATGGCTGGGCGTCTGCGCGGACACCGGCTGGTTCGGCACGCAGGGGGTTTCGGGACCGGACATCATCCGCGAACTTGGGCCCCTTGTGCGCCACACCCATCTGAAGGACGTCAAGGCCGCCGGGGCGCACCGCACCTGCCTGCTGGGCGAGGGCGCCGCCCGCGTGGAGGAGTGCATGGCGGCGCTGAAGGGTGCCGGGTATTCCGGGTGGTATTCCTGGGAGGACGAGCCCGAGGACCGGAATCCCTTCGAGTCTGCGGCGCGAAACCGGCAGTGGATTGCCGCGCGCCTGAAGTGATTTTTGGGCGCGTCGGGGCCCCGGTTTGATGCCCGCCGCGCAGACATTGGAAAACGCGCCCGGAATGGTTGTATTCTTGACAAAGGCGCGGGGGCCGGAGGACGTCCAGCCGGGGGCGTCTTGGCAGAGGGTGGCGGCGGCGTCTCCGGGAGCGTCCGTTGGTTGTGTGACAGCGCATGGTGACGGGTGGTTTGAGGAGTGCTGAATGGCGATGCGTAACATTCCTGGGTACGCCGGCGCGGCGGGCGGGCTGGTGTCGTTTATCCTGGATCTCGTCGGGCTCGTCATCAACCGCGGGGCGGGGGCCGCGGATCTTCGGGGGAAGATCTCCCTGCTCGACAACGATGAGCTGCTTCTTGTTTGGGAGCCGGAACTCCGCACCATCCGGATCAAGAAGGAGGAGGACGCCTGGTACAGTTTCGAGGCGCAGTATGGAAGGGGCTCCCCCCAGGTCACCGACGCCTTTGTAGCCTGGCAGGAAAAACTCTACGCCTACATTGAGCAGGAGAAGGAGCGCTTTCTCCAGCGGCGCAGGGGTTCGATTGAGGGCCTGGAGAGGCTGCTTCGCTCCGGCGCGCGGACAGTCGTCGTCACAAAGGGCGCAAAACCCTACACGCAGAAATGCTTCGACCTGACGGGGCTCTCGCCCTTCGTCAGCGAAATCTACTCCCCCCCCCCCGGAAAACGCCGCAAGCGGTTCGGGGACGCCGTCCTCGCGCACGGGGTCCGGAACGCCGTCCAGTGCGCGCGCGACGTGGTCGTTGTCGGCCACGACATTGAGAAGGACATGGCCTGGGACATTGTCCCCGCGCGCGACAACCCCGCGGGGGATCCGGCCCCCGTCTTCATCCTCTTCGACACCTTCAAGTACAACCGGCCCGTGAAGGCCCCGCTGGACGCGCTCCCGGAGATTGTCGAGCTCCTCGCGCGGAAGGGAAAGGGCGACTTTCTGCGCGGGTTCAGGGTGCTCGCCCTGCGCGGCGGCGGAAAGACGAAGGGCTACCTGTTCAGCACGACGTATTACGAGGACCCCAAGCGCAGGGACAAGGTGCGCATTCCCATCGTCTACGACATTCACACGCGGGAATAGCCGGTTTCGTTTGCCCCCAAAACCTCACCAGGGCAGCTTCGGGTTCGGATGCGGTGTTCTCAAGAGGATGTCGGGCCCATGCCACCGGCATCATCTTTCAGACGCGGCATTCCGGCCTTGAAATGCCCCGGGGGGATGTCTGTTTTGGGGGTGCCGCACGGGGGGGGAGAATGCCGGGCACACCTACCTGGCGATGGTCTGGAACCCCCTTTTCAGCAGTTCGCTGTGGTGCTCGACAACTTTGCGGTTCTCCGCCGCGTCCGCGACGTTGGTGTTCTCGTCCGCGTCACTCTCGTGGTCGTAAAGTTCCCGCGCCCGGACTTCCTTTTCGCCGATGCGGCGCCACTCCGTGTAGCGGTGCCGGTCGGTGCGCACGGAGTAGCCCATGACCGTCCCCCGGGGATACTGACTGTAGGCCGCCTCCTTCCAGGGCCTTTCGGGATCATCGAGCAGGGGCGCCAGACTCGTGCCCTCAAGATGCCCCGGTTTCTCCAGGCCTGCCAGATCGCACAGCGTGGGGTAAATGTCCACAAATTCAGTGAGCGCCCGCGTGCGCCGGCCCGCCGCCTTCATGCCCGGCGCGCTGACCAGCAGCGTTGAGCGCGTGTCCAGTTCAAAATTCGTGTGCTTGCACCACATTCCGTGCTCGCCCAGTTTCCAGCCGTGGTCGCCCCAGAGCGCCACAATGGTGTTGTCGCGGAGGTTCAGGCGGTCCAGCTCATCGAGCACGCGGCCGACCTGCGCGTCCGCGTAGGACACGCAGGCGCGGTAACCGTGAATCAGCCGGCGCGCCAGGTCATCCGGCAGGGGGCCGCTTGCCGGGATTCCGTGGTATCCGCGCAGTTCGCCCCAGTCCGTGAGCGCCTCTTTGGGCGCGTCTTTCGGGGCGAAGGGGTTGCCGGCCGGGCGGATGTCCTCCTCCCGGTACAGATCCCAGTATTTCCTGGGCGCGTTGAACGGCAGGTGCGGCTTGTGGAATCCGACGGCCAGAAAGAAGGGCTGGTCCTGGAGGCGGTTCAACTCCTCCACCGCCCGGTCGGCGGCCAGGCCGTCCTCATAGGCGTTGTCCGGAACATCGGCGCATTCAAAGGCGGGCCCCATGCCCTTCCGGCTGGCTTCGGGATGCTTCCCATCATACTCCCGGACCAGGGCGGCCGCCCCGGGGGTGAGGTATCCCCTTCCCGCCCATTGCCCTTTGGCGTGGAAGGCCTCCCGGCTCCAGCCCCGTTTTTCGTCGCTCTTGTGGTGGTAGATTTTTCCGATGGAGACGGCCTCGTATCCGTTGTTGAGGAAGTGCCGGTTCACCGGCAGGGCGCCGGGCACATGCTTGTACAGCGGGCCGCAACGAAACATTTCCCCCTTGTCGGGGCGGTATCCGCTCAGCAGGCTGGCGCGGGAGGCCATGCAGATGGACTGCTGGCAGTAGGCGCGCTCAAAAACCATCCCCCGGGCCGCCAGCCGGTCCATGTTCGGCGTGAGCACCCCGCGGTGCCCGTAGCAGCCCAGATGCGGGCGCAGGTCGTCCACGGCGATGAAAAGGATGTTTCTCCTTCGGGGCGGGGCGGCGGCCCCGGCGCGCCCCGGGGCGCAGGCAACGAGGGTTGCGAGCGCGGCGGCCATGAATTCGCGTCGGCGGAGGGCGTGTGCGGCCATTTCTGCGGTCTCTTTCGGCGGGTGTGCGGGCACGGCTCCGGCATGCATGTCTTGGGGCGCCGGCCCGGGCAAATGAATTCCAGGATTACAGGAAATCCATGTCGGCCCCGAGATGCGCCTGCTGCACATGTTCCACATACAGTTTGTGCCAGCCCCGTTCGGGTGCTGGAGGCGCGGTCAAACGCCGCCTCCGTTCCTGCAGTGTCTCCGGTTCCACAAGCAGGTCAATGCGGCGTTCCCCGACATTGAGTTCAATGAGGTCACCGCTTTGGACCAGCGCCAGCGCGCCGCCCACGGCCGCCTCGGGGGAGCAATGCAGCACCACAGTTCCGTAGGCGGTGCCGCTCATGCGGGCGTCGGACACCCGCACCATGTCCCTGACGCCCCGCGCGGCCAGATATTTCGGTATGGGCAGAGAAGCGGCCTCGGGCATGCCGGCGCCCACTGGACCACAGTTGCGCAACACCAGCACATGCTCGGGCGTGATGGCCAGGGCGGGATCGTCTATGCGCTGCGCGTCTTCGGCGGACTCAAACACGACAGCGGGCCCGCGGTGGCTCATCAGCGCGGGGCTTGCCGCCGCCGCTTTGATCACCGCGCCGTCGGGCGCCAGTGACCCGCGCAGCACCGCCAGCGCGCCTGTGGGGCCAAGCGGCTTGTCCAGTGTCCGAATGGTGGTCTGCCAGTCTCCGGGGGGCGGCGCGTCTTTCAGCAGTTCCCCCATGGTTTTTCCGGCAATGGTGCGCGCGCCAGGCTGAAGCAGCGGCTCCAGGGCCTTAAGCAGCACCGGCACGCCGCCCGCCCGGTGCAGGTCCTCCATATAGCCTGTTCCCGCAGGTTTGCAGTCAACCAGCAACGGCGTGTTTCGCGCCACAGCATCAAAATCATCCAACTCCAGGGCTGTCCCGGCGCGGCGGGCAATGGCCAGCAGATGCACAATCGCGTTGGTGGAGCCCCCCAGCGCCGTCAACACCGTTATGGCGTTCAGGAAAGATTCGCGGCTCAGGATCTCCGACGGGCGAACACCCTGTTTCGCCAGCCGGACGGCGCAGCGTCCCGATTCCACACAATTGAGCAGCCGCTCTCCGGTGGGATGGGGCGGCGTCGCACCCCCGGGAAGCATCAGGCCAAGGGCCTCCGTCACGGCGGCCATGGTTGACGCCGTGCCCATCACCATGCAGGAGCCGCCGGTGGCGCAAAGGGAGCGCTCCACTTCCTGGATTTCCGCCTCCGTCAGTTCCCCCGCTCGGTACTGCGCCCAAAAACGGCGGCAGTCGGTGCAGGCGCCCAGACGCTGCCCGCGCCAGGAACCGGTAAACATCGGCCCCGACACCACGCTGATCATGGGGATATTGGCGGATATGGCGCCCATCAGCTGGGCGGGCACGGTTTTGTCGCAGCCGCCCAGCAGCACCACCGCATCCATGGGCTGCGCGCGGATCATCTCCTCGGTGTCCATGGCCGCAAGATTGCGGAAAAGCATGGTCGTCGGCGCCGTAAGGATTTCGTGCAGGGAAATGGTGGGAAACGCCAGCGGCAGCCCGCCCGCCTCGAGAACGCCGCGCTTGACTGCCTGAACCATTTCCCGCATCTGGCGGTGACAGGTGTTGTAGTCGGAGGACGTGTCCACGATGCCGACGATGGGCCGGTCAAGGTCCACCCGGTCATAACCCGCCGACGTCAAAAATGCACGGCGCATGTATTTGCTGAACTCACGGTCACTGTAACTGGTCAGATTCCGGTTTATGCCGTACTGGTCGTCATTTTCTGGCACAGCGCACCTCTTTA
>JAAYBR010000074.1 GCA_012730045.1 Candidatus Hydrogenedentota bacterium
GACGCCGCTTTGGTTTCCGGGAAAGAGCTGCCGGGAGGAGTGCGGCATGGATCATCCCCGGGCAAAGCGGTGTCGCCGCTTCGCTCTGCCACCGCACTCCACATAACAGACGGACCCGCCAGGGACGTGCGGGGGCTCCCGCGACGTCTGACGCCTGACACGCCTTTCTTCAACGACATTCCCGCCCCCGGGCGGTCAGGGGCTCGCAATGACGGAAAAACACGGGTCAGGGAAACGACGGGAGAAAACGCGTCATTGCGAGGCGGCCGCCCCGGGCCGCCGCGGCAATCTCTTGCCGGAATACCTCCGATTCTCCACACCCCATGGGTGAACACGTCCCCTTCACACCGCCGACGTTTTCAGCGCAAATCCCCAAGGTGGCGTTCCCTTGAACACTTCCACGGCCATTTCTTATGCGGCGGTTCAAGCAAAGTGAAACGGCATGCCTCCCGCACCGGTCATGGTGTACACTCTTTTGTCAAACAGTCCCCGCAACAAGGAAGGATCACTTTCATGAAGGACTCCGGACTCACCCGGCGCGCTTTTCTGGCCGCAGTCACCACCACGGCGGCCGTTTCGGCCTGGGGCGCGCCGAACACCGCGCGCGTTGTTCCCCGAAAACTCTCCCCGAACGAGAAGGTGAACTTCGCGGGCATCGGCGTGGGGGGAAAGGGGAGCAGCGACATTCTGTCCTTCCTGCGCGAGAACGTGGTGGCGTTGTGCGATGTGGACTTCGCCGGGGCCGAGGAGACGGTTTACCGCCTGCCGAAGGCGAAGCAGTACAAAGACTACCGCAAAATGCTCGACGAGATGGGGAAGGACATTGACGCCGTCACCATCGCCACCCCCGACCACACCCACGCGCCGGCGGCGTACATGGCCATGAAGCTCGGCAAGCACGTCTATGTCGAGAAACCCCTGGCGCACACGGTCGCCGAGGTGCGGCTCCTGCGGAAAACAGCCGCCGAAATGGGCGTGGCGACCCAGATGGGCAACCAGGGCCATTCCCTGGACGCCCTCCGGGAACTCACCGAAATGCTCCGCGCGGACGCCATCGGCACGGTCAGGGAGGTCCATGTGTGGACCGACCGGCCCGGCGGGCGCTGGCCGAAGGGAGGCCCCGCCGAGGCGGCCCCCGCGCAGCCCGTCCCCGCGACCCTGGACTGGGACCTCTGGATCGGAACGGCCCCCGAGCGCGCCTACAACGAACTCTACGCCCCGCGCAAATGGCGCGGCTGGCTCGATTTCGGCTGCGGCGGTCTCGGCGACATGGCCTGCCACGTCATGGACCCCGCCTGGTTCGCCCTCAACCTGCACGAGGCCCCGTCCTTCTCTGTGGAGCCCGTGAAGCAGGAGGGGAAGAACGACCAGACCTGGCCCGCCGCCGCGGTAATCAAGTATGCGTTTCCCGCCCGGGGGGACCTGCCCGCCGTGGACCTGTTCTGGTATGAGGACGGCGAGAAGCCGTCCCTGCCTGCCGGGGTGCCCGAGGGCACCAAACTGGGGGACAACGAGAACGGGTCGCTGTTCATCGGGGAGAAGGGGATTGCCACCGCGGGAGAGTATGGCGGGTCGCCGCGCCTGCTTCCGGACGACAGGATGAAGGACTTCACCCCCCCCGCGGCCACGCTGCCCCGGATTTCCGGCGGCAACCATTACCGGAGTTTCCTCTCGGCGATCAAGGGCGGCGAACCCGCCTCCTCGAATTTTGAATACGCCGCCCCCTTCACGGAAATGGTGCTGATGGGCAACATCGCCCTGCGCTGCGGCGGCCGCATTGAATACGACACCGCCCAGGCGAAAATCACCAACCTGCCCGAGGCCAACGCCCTGCTGACGAAGACCTACCGCAAGGGATGGGAGTTGCCCGTCTAACCGGTCAGACGCCCAGCCTGCCGAAGCGGTCCTCAATCTCCCGGCGGAAGCGCTCAATATGCGCCTTCACCAGGTCGAGCGGCGACAGGGTGTCGTCCTCAATCAGCGGGGTGAGGTCCATGGCGAAGTTCGTGCCCGTGGTCGCGTCCACGCCGTGCGAGGCGTGGTAGGTGGCGTGGGCGCGCCGGCGGCCCATCGTGGCCAGGTCGTAGCGCTTGCCGCCCGCAATTTGCGAGTCGAAGACGCCCAGCAGCGCCGCCTGGAGGTTCTCGTGGGCCGAGGTGTCAAAGGCCACCTTGTCCGCGTCCGTCATCCAGTCCAGGTCGCGCCACACCTCGCAGCCGTAGAGTTTCTTCGGGCGCAGGTCCTTCGGAAGCCGCCGGATCGCGGCGACCAGCTTCAGCGCCACGCCGACGTGGGTGTCATGCTTGTCGGCGATGTTGTGCGTGTAAACCACCTCCGGCCGCGCGGCGCGCAGCAGCGCCTCCAAGTCGTCCACCGGCCCGGCGTTCGCCGGGTCTTTGATGGCCGAGCTGGGCAGGTCCAGCAGCGCCTGCGCGGCATACTCTCCCACTATGGCAGCCTTCTTCTGCTCCTGACGGCGGACAGCAACCATCTCCCCGTCCGTGTACCGGGCATAGACGCCGTCGCGCGGGGAGCCTGCCCCGTTGGTGACCACGACGCCGGTGAACCACTTGTCCGGCTGCTGGAAGCAGGCCATGACCCCGTCAAAGGCCATGATCTCGATGTCGTCCTGGTGGGCGGCCACGGCCATGTGGGTGGTCTTTGCGAGGGCGTCCTCCGGGGAATGGCCCTCCAAGGGGTACAGCACGGCGTCGGGCATCGTGAACTTCATGTCACTGTTCTCCGTTCGGTTATTTCTCAATGATCGGAAGGCTGGCCGCGGCGATGGACTGCCCCACGCGGCGGCTCTTCTCGTCCGGAAGCTGGATGTGCAGGCCGCCGGCAAGCTCCGGAAACTCCTCGTTCAGCACGCGCCGGGCGCCGTCAAGGATGATGTCACCGCCGCTGCCGGAGGTGCACCGTCCCAGGATCAGCACGTTTTTCAGCGCGTAGAATTCGGCGTAGTGGGCCAGCGTGTAGCCCATGTAGACCCCCACCGACTCCCAGATCTTCCGGGCACCCTCATGTCCCGCCTCCAGTTTAACCTGCACCGATTTCAGCCGTTCGGCGTCCGTCGCGTTCATCGGCAGGTCAATCCCCGCCGCGCCGGAAAGCCGGAAGACGCACTGCTGGGAGAAGTACCGCGCGCCGACGCCGATGTCCCCCGACCACTCCTCGCGGGGCCCGTCCGGGTTGTAGTCCACCGGGCAGAAGGCCAGCTCGTTGAGCCAGCCGGTGATGTTGCCGTCGAGGGTGACATAGCCGCCCGCCTCGCTGGAACCCAGGGCGACACCGAGCACCCCGTTGTCCTCGAGCGACATGGACCCCGCCAGCGCGGTGACCTCGCCGTCGTTCACGATCTCCAGCGGCACGCCCAGTTCTTTTCCGATGCGGATGAACATCTCGCGCACCTCGCCGAAACGCTCCCGGGGGATGGAACGGAAGAGGGAGGCGATCATGGCGCGGTTGTTCACGTACACGCCCGCGGAACTCCCGCCGATGGCGTCCACCCGGGGCAGCTTCGACGCCGCCGTCTGAAGGGCCGCCATCACCTCGCGGTAGTGGTAGGCGGGGTCCGACTGCTTGATGGGCTCCCACACCACCTCCTCGCTGTACACCGGCTCGCCGTCCACCACGGCGGACACCTTGCGGTCCGAACCGCCGAGGTCAAACCCGATGCGGCAGCCGTCCAAGTGCCTGCCCAGCGGCCGGGTCGTTTCGTTCGCCGCGGGAACCGCGTCGGCGCCGCAGGAAACCACCTCGAAGGGCTTCTCATAGACGTCGCGGCCCATGAAGTGGAAGTCGAAGTCGCGCAACCCGCCGGGGCGATAGCAGCGCTTTAGGAAGTCCCCGACGGACGCCGGGCCGCCTACCCACAACTTGCACGCCCCGCGCTGCCACAGCAGGAACTTCACCAGCCGCTCGACGTAGTAGTTGTTCGCCTCCGACTTCGGGTGGCTGTCGGGAAGCACGGCCGTCTCGAAGCGCGAAACCGAGCCGTCCCCGCGCTCCAGGCCCAGCACCAGCCGCTCGCCGCCCCCGGCGGCGCGGACCGCCTCCGAAAAGGCGCGGTTGCACAGCACGGCGGGCCGGAAATCGGGATCCAGCGGGGGAAGAATACGGGGCGAAACCAGCATCCAGGGGGTGGTCATTAATGCATCCTTTCCGGAAATGTTCTGATAAGGGAAACCCGGCGAAAGCGCCCCGGCGCCTGCGGGCAAAACCATGCCGTCAATATAGCAAGCCCGCCCTTTCGGAGTCCAACCGGAGCGGGGCCCTTGCTTCCCACGCCTCTGTCCATACGGTCCATAATGTCCATTTCGTCCGTCCCGTTTGTGCCGACCACGGAGAATCCGTGTAAAATGTCAGCACACTGGTGGACGGCTTCCCCTTCCGGGAGGAGGATATGCGATGAGCCTGAGTCTGGTCGCCGTGATGGTGGCGCTCTTTCTGCTGGTTGATTTCACCATTCTCGCGCTTGTGTTTCGCCGGGCCGGCATCTTCCGGCGCGTGCCGGTGGAGGAGGGCGTTCTGAAGGAAGCCTGGATCGCCTATGTGAAGGGCTCGCCGAATTACGTTGGCGTTCTCCGGGACATGGTTCCCGTGGCGGTCATCCTGCGCGGGCAGCACGGCATTGCCGACACACCGGGGTTTACCCTCTACCTCAACGACATGAGGGGCCTGGCGGAGGGAAAAGGGACGGAGATGCGCAAGGTGACGGGCTGCATGCTCTCCGACGAGGAGGCGGCCCTGATCCCTGCGGAGACCAAGGGGTTCTGGCTGGCCAGACTGCCTGAATCCCCGTTTCTCATGGTGCGCGTTCCGAGCCGGAAAGGGAGCCTTTCCGCCATCGCGGGATTCCGCGCTGTCAGCGCCTTAAACAGCCGGCTGAAGGCCGAAGGACGCCCGTTTCAGCCCGTGGTGGAAATCTTCCGGCCGCGGGCCTCGGAAGTGCATTTCCTCTGCCTCCTGGACTTTCCCCAAGAGCATCTGGATGTGCTCTACGACGCCTGTAAATAGGGTCGCGGGTTTTCCGTCAGGCGTTAGGCGGGATGCGCAGCACCATCAGCCGGATTTCCGACATGTCCTCGATGGCGTAACGGATGCCCTCCCGGCCGATGCCGCTGTCCTTCACGCCGCCGTAGGGCATGTGGTCCACCCGCCACGACGGCACGTCGCCGATCACCACGCCGCCCACGTCCAGCCGGTCCCAGGCCTTCTGGGCCTTGTAGATGTCGCGGGTGAACACCCCCGCCTGAAGCCCGAAACGCGAGTCGTTGACCTCGTCAATCGCCTGGTCAAAGTCGCTGAAGGGGGTCAGCAGCGCCATGGGGCCGAAGAACTCCTCGGCGTAGGCGGGTTCGGTCTTCGGCACGTTCTCCATGAGCGTGGGGGCGATCATGCGGCCGTCCCGCGTGCCCCCGCAGAGAAGCATGGCGCCCGCAGCCACGGCGGAGTTGATCCAACGCTCCATGCGGTCCGCCTCGGCGTCCGAAATCACGGGGCCCACAAAGGTGTCCTCGTTCTTCGGGTCGCCCATCTTGAGCGTTGCCACGGCCTTGACCAGCCTGTCCCGCAGCTCGTCATAGATGTCCTCGTGGACCAGGATGCGCTGCACGCTGATGCAGCTCTGCCCTGACTGGTAGTAAGCGCCGACAATCAGCCGATCCACCACGTCGTCCAGGTCGCCCCAGTCTTTGTCCACGATCACGGCCGCGTTGCCGCCCAGCTCCAGCACCACCTTCTTCTTTCCTGCCTTGGCCTTGAGGTCCCAGCCGACCTCGGGAGACCCGGTGAAACTGAGCAGTTTCAGGCGGTCGTCGGTGGTGAAGAGGCCCGCCCCGTCGCGTTTGCAGGGGAGGATGGAGAAGGCACCCTCCGGCAGGTTTGTCTCCGCGAGGACCTCCCCGATGATGAGCGCACCCAGGGGGGTCAGGCTCGCGGGCTTGAGCACAAAGGGGCAGCCGACCGCGAGGGCGGGGGCCACCTTGTGCGCCGCAAGATTGAGGGGAAAGTTGAAGGGCGAGATGAAGGAGCACGGGCCGATGGGCACCCGCTTCCACATGCCGCGATAGTTGGCGGACCGGGCCGACCGGTCCATGGCCAGCACCTCGCCGGAGATGTTCACGCTGTCCTCGGCCGCAATCTTGAAGGTGTCTATCAGCCGCGCCACCTCGCCCCGGCTGTCCTTGATCGGCTTGCCACCCTCTATGCAGAGAGTCTGCGCCAGTTCCTCGGCGCGCTCCTGGAACCGCGCCACGCAGTGCTCCAGCACCGCCTGCCGCTCGTAAGCAGCCATCCGCGCCATGGCCTCCGCTGCGGCGGCCGCCGCCGCGATGGCCTGGTCTATGGCCTTGGCGTCCGCCACCGCAACGCGTGTGGCCACCTCCCCGGTGTATTTGTCAATGACCTCGAGGTCCGTGTTGGGAAGAACCGGACGGTTGGCGAGGTAATAGGGATAGGACTCCTTCAGCACGGCGGGCCTCCTTTCGGCGCGGTCAGACGGTGATTCGCAGCTTCTCGTACATGCGGTCGTTTTCGCGGTAGTCAATGGGAACGGCCACCAGGGCGGGCTGCCCGCAGGTGAAAGCCGCCTCCAGCACGGGGGCCAGGTCCCGGGACCGTTCCACCTGGAACCCGGCGCAGCCGAAGGCCTCCGCGAGCTTCAGGAAGTCGGGGTTCCCAAACGAAAGCTCGGTGTGGTGGCCGAACTCGTTCATCTGCTTCCACTCAATCAGGTTGTACCCGTTGTCCACCCAGACCACGACCACGATGTTTGCCTTGTAGCGGACCGCCGTCTCCAACTCCTGCACGTTCATCATGAACCCGCCGTCGCCGCAGAGGGCCATGATCCTCCGGTCCGGGTGCACCAGCTTGGCCGCGATGGCCCCCGGCAGGGACCCTCCCATGGAGCAGAACCCGTTGGGAATCAGGCAGGTGTTGGGCTCGTCACAGTGGTAAAACTGGGCGACCCACATCTTGTGCGACCCCACGTCGCTGAGCAGGATGTCGTTGGGGCCGAGGGCGTTCCGGATGTCCCAGAGCGCCTTCTGCGGACGCACGGTTCCCTCTGTGTCGTCGTCCTTGTGCTCCTCCAGGAGCTCAATCATCGCCCGCCGCACCGCCTTGGCGTAGGCGAGATCCCAGTGCTGGGGATTTGCGCGGACCCGCTCGTTCATCATCCAGAGGGTATGCGCCAGGTCGCCGATCACCTCCACCTCAAGCTGGTAGTTCTGGTCCACCACCGCGGGCAGGAAGTCAATGTGGACGATCTTCTTGTCATTCCAGCGGTTCCAGCCGCGGGGCGGGTACTCCACCAGGTCGTAGCCCACCGTGATGACCAGGTCTGAGGCCTCAATCACCGCGTTGGCCAGGCTCTTCGTCTGGAGTCCGATGGTGAAAAGGCACTCCTCCGCGTCGCGGGAGACGCAGCCCTTTCCCATAAAGGTGCTGATTACGGGGATCCCCGTCATCTCCGCGAACATGCGCAGCTGCTTGCTGGCCCGGGTCCGAATCGCGCCGTTCCCCGCGAGAATCACCGGGGACTTCGCATTGCGGACCGTGGCCATGGCCATGTTGACGATCTTGTCGTCCGCCACGGAGCGCCGCAGGTAGTTCACCCGCACCGGGTTCTTCGTGGCGGGCAGGGCGGCGATGTCGTTGGAAATCTCCACATGGCAGGCCCCCGGTTTTTCACGGGTCGCCTGCTTGAAAGCGCGGCGCACCACCTCGGGGATGTTGTCGGGGTGCACGATGGGCGTGGCCCACTTGGTGATGGGCCGAAACATGGAGACCACGTCTATGAACTGGTGGCTCTCCTTGTGCTGGCGCTGGAGGTCCGCCTGGCCCGTGATCACCACCATGGGGGCGCGGTCGCTGTTGGCGCTTGCCACCCCGGTGACCAGGTTGGTCGCCCCCGGTCCCAGGGTGCCCATGCACACCCCGGATTCCCCGGTGAGCTTGCCGTAGGTCTCGGCCATGAAGGCCGCCGCCTGTTCGTGCCTCGCCATGATGAACTGGATGGGGGACTTTTCCAACGCCATCATGAAGTGGGCGTTCTCCTCCCCGGGCAGGCCAAATATGTACTTGACGTTCTCCTGTTCGAGGCACTTCACAAAAAGTTCGGCTGCGTTCATGCTGCTGGCTTCTCCCGGGCCTCCTTGGGGGCGTTTAGGTCGCTGGGGACATCCATTTCCGCGTCGGGCCTCTTCCGTCTCCTGCCCGCCTCCCGCAGGAAGGGGCGTTCCACATCACCGCGGCCTCACGCTTCGCTTTGAAGAACATTCCGTGTCATATTGTTATTTCCCGGCTCTTTTCGGGGGAACCCGGGGAATGCAGGCCCTCCAGCGTTCCGAGCATCTCCATCAGGTAGGCGTCGCCGGGGGCGTACTCCAGCCCTTTTCGGACATGGTCCAGGGTCCGCCGCAGCGCGGGGAGGGTGAGGGAAACGGGAATCCCCGTTCCGGAGGCGTCATAGACCGCGCGCATGAGCGCCAGGGCGGCGTCCCGGTGCAGGGCGGCGGCAAAGGACGGCCCGGTGTCCAGCCCCGCCTCCGGGAACCCGCTCTCCGGCGCGGCCGCCTGAAGGGCGATGGCCGTCTCGAACTCCCCCAAAGCGATCGTGGTGTTGGCGCTGGACCGGTGCAAAAAACACTTCCCCAGAAGAAAGTGCCCTGCGGGATCGCCGGGGTTCTCCTGGAGAAAGGTCTTAACCACGGGGAGGGCCGCGTCGGGATTCCGCTCCGCCACGAAGGCCCACGCCGTACGGAGAGCCTCCGTGTCACGGTCTGCGGGCGGCGGTCCGGAGCATCCCGCGAGGGCCCCTGCGGCGAGCAGCAAGAGCAGGCTAATACCGCGGCTGCACACGGAAGAACCCTGTCTGGGCGCCGGCCCGGGCAAACACGGAGACCTCGGACGGTTTCCGCTCCCGTAGCGTTTCTATGGCTTTTTCGTACTCCTCCAAGGAGGTGGTGGGCTGGTCGGCCACAGCCAGGATGACGATGCCCGGGCGGATCTTGGCGGCCTGCGCGGGGCTTCCCGGGCGCACGCGCCGCACGATCACCCCCTGCACATCCTCGGCCAGGTTCAGCAGAATACGGACGTCGCGGGTGATCTCACGGACGGCGAGCCCCAGCACGGCGTCGTCATATTCCCCCGCCTCCTGCGCGGTGGCGGGAAGCTGGGAAAGGGTCACCTCGACGGACAGCGGCTGCCCCGCCCGCAGCAGCTCCACGGTCACGGTGCGGCCCACGCCGGTGTCCCGCACCAGCTGGGTGAAGGCCAGCACATCCCGGTCCTGCCGTGCCTGCGTGGGCTTGCCGTCGAAGGACTTGATGATGTCTCCCGACTGGATGCCCGCGCTTAACGCAGGGGAGTCGGGGAGTACGGTGCTCACCAGGAGCCCCCCCGTGTCCTCCAGTTTCCAGTATTCGGCGTAGTCGGTCTTGAGGGGCTGGGTGAACACGCCCAGCCACGCATCTTCGCGCGCGCCGGGGGACACGTCCACCGACGGGGGTTCGGCGATGTGCCCCTCGAACAGCTCCGTCTGGTACACGAGGGGGTGTCCGCTCCGCGTGTGAAGTTCGCCGCCTTCCGCGCGGCCCAGGTCGAACCCGACCACGCCCACGATCTCCCCCCGGGTGTTCATCACGGGCCCCGTGACATACCCGAAACGGATGTTCCCGTCCAGCGCGTAGGTTTTCCGGGGCTCCTCCAGGATGGCGCTCACCCGCGCTACCAGCACGCCGGGTTCCAGGTCGAGCGTTTCCCCCGACAGGCCAAACACGGCCACGGGCTCGCCCAGGACCAGCGGCGATTTGGAGAAACGGACTACGGGCAGGTCGAGGGGCGTGTCCGATTGCACCCGCAGGAAGGCGAGGTTGATGTCATCGGGCTTCTGGAGCACCTGTGCCGGGTACTCCTTGGCGGAGGAACCCTGTCCGAGGCGCACGCGCACCTCCACCGGCTCGGCGCTGTCCAGAATCAGGTGCCCGTGCGTGACCACCAGCCCGTCGGGCCGCACCACCAGCCCGAGGCTGCTGCCGTCGCGCCGCCGGGTTTCCCCCGTCCGCGCGTCGGTGACCTCCTGGGTGAACAGGACGGTGCACAGGGAAGGGGAGAGGCGCTCATACGCCGAATTAATGGTGGACAGGGCGAAATCTTCCTGGGCCGGTGCGGGTGAACCCGCGGCCGCCGCGAGCAGAAGCATCGCCGGCCAGGCGGAGAAGTGTCTAGTTTTCATTGGGCGCAACCTCCCCGGCTTCGGCCGCGGCGGCCTCCGCCTTGGTGTTCACAAGCACAAAACGGGTGAGCGCGCCGCGCTGGGCGAAAAGCATGACCAGCCGCGCGTCGCTTTCCTTCAGGCGGGCATAGGTCGTGCTGAACGCCGACAGGGTGGGAATCTCCTCCCCGTCCACCTTTAGAACAATGTCCCCCTGCTGGAGTCCGGCGATGGCGGCCCGGCCCCCGGGGTCCACCCCCGAAACCAGAATGCCGGTCCGCCGCTGCAACTGGGCGCGCCGCGCCACCTCCGGGGTCACCTCGGACGCTGTGAACCCCCATTCCTCAAAGGCCTCCTGGCTCCCCCGAAGCGAGGATTTTTCCTCGGCGACGAGGGACAGCTCAAGCGCCTCGTCCCCACGGCGCAGCGTCAGCACCGCCGTCTCCCCGACGGGAAGGGCGGCGATGAGCCGCCGCACCCCGGGAAGCTCCTCCTCGTACCGGGCGTGCACCCGGCCGCCGTTGACCGCCGTAAGGATGTCGCCGGGCTTCACGCCCGCCTCCGCCGCCGGGGACAGGCGGTCCACATCGGCGACAATGACGCCCTCCTCAGAGGTGACATCGCCCTTGGCCAGCATCTCCTGGAACTCTATGCCCAGCCATCCCCGGCGCACATGCCCGGTCTCGATGATGCTGCGCACCACCTCCTTCACAATGTCCACCGGGATCGCAAACCCGACGTTCTCCGCCCCCGACAGCACCCGGGCGTTCACGCCGACCACTTCCCCCCGCAGGTTGACCAGGGGACCGCCGCTGTTGCCGGGGTTGATCGCCGCGTCGGTCTGGATCCAGTTGTAGTAGGGGGCCTCCATGAGCCCCTGGTCCGCCAGGAAGCGGTCCGGCACGCTGATGATCCCGAGGGATACCGACCGGGCGAGCCCGTGGGGGCTCCCCAGGGCAAGCACCGACTGTCCGGCCTCCAAGGTGTCCGAGCGGCCCATGCGGACGCTGGGAAGGGGGCTGTCCGTCTCCAGTTTCAGGACGGCGATGTCCGTCTCGATGTCCGTCCCGACCACTGTGGCCTGCACCTCGCGGTTGTCGCTGAGCACGCACTGGACCGAGCTGCTCTGTCCCGCCACATGCTCGTTGGTCACGACATAGCCGTCGGGGGAGATGATGAACCCGCTCCCCATGACCAGCATCTCCTTGCGCCGCCCGGCGTCAAACACCTCCTTTACCGGGCGCACATGCACGATGGCGGGGGCCACCTTGCGCTTGGCCCGCAGCACGGCGGACTGCCCGCCCCGGTCCAGGGTCGCGCATCCGGTCAGCGCCGCCAGCCCGCACAGGGCCGCCAGCAGCAGAATGCCTCTTCTGTGTCTCATGCGTGTCCTCCCGTGCGGGCCGCCCTTCCCCTTGACGGGTCAGGAACAAAACCGCACCATTTCACTGCATCCACCAACACGCGCCGTCCGCGCTTTATTGCGGCCGCGCCTTTTCCAGGCCCGCCAGCACCGACTCCACAAACGCCGGGGTGATCTCGGCGGCGTGGACGATGCTGTGGAAAAAGTTGTTCTTGTCAACGAAGGCCCGCAGCGTGGCCAGGGCGGTGCATATCTCCTCCCGGGACGCGTCCGGGCACCAGTAGCGCAGCCCGCAACGCCGGATCAGGTCCTCCGCCCACTCCGGCCGGTTGCCCTGGAGCCGCGACATGGCGAAGATGCCCAGCCCCACCAGATCCCCGTGCAGGAAATGCCGGCGCGTGAGGTGTTCCAGCGCGTAGGCCACCAGATGCTCCGCGCCCTCCTCGGGGCGGCTGTTGCCGAACTCCGTGCAGAACTTCACCTCCCGCCGGTACAGGTCCACGATCGTGTCAATGCCCTTCGGCGTGACGTTATACACCTCCTCGGCGTTGTGGTCCAGCTCTTCCAGGCATTCCTCCGCGAGGGCCGCCACCGCCGCGTCATAGTTCTCCCCCGTCTGCTCATGGGCGAGACGCCAGTCAAAGAGCCCCGTGTGGATGCTCGCAATGTCGCAGGCCCCCGCGCGGTTCAGCTCCGGCGGCGCCGCCTGGATCAGGCGGTAATCCACCAGCAGCTCCTCCGGAAAGATGTCGCCAATGTAGGTGACCGTCTTGTCCACCCGCACCGCGATCATGTTCGTCAGCGGCGCGTCCACCGAGATGATCGTCGGCACCAGCACCATGCGGCAGCCCCGCTTCCACGCGAGATACTTGGCGAAGTCGCAGCACGACCCGCCCCCCACACCCACCACCACGTCGCAGGCCGGCAGGTCGCGGTCCGCCGCCTCCAGCGTGGGAAGGTCCATGTTGTCCACCAGATGGACGTGGTCCGGTTCCCAGGGCATCTGCGACTGGAGCAGGGCCCACGGGATCTCCATCGAAACCGCCAGCACCCGGCCGGGGAGCCCCTTCAACTCCCTGGCAACACCGAACCCGGACTTTATCCCAGGCGACTTGTACATCCGTGGGACATCCTACTGTTGAAACCCAACGGCCAAACGAGCCGCGATTTTACCACGACCGGCCAGGGGACCGCCCCGTCAACACGTCATGGCGAGCCGGACCGCCGTAGGCGGGAATCCTGCCTATGAAGTGAGGGCTGAGGGAGGGCCGGAAACGTAGACGCGCCTTCCAGGCGCGTTCTTTGGGTTAACGCATGACCCTAGAACGCGCCTGGAAGGCCGTCTACATTGCGGGCATGCTGCCGGGGTTTGTGGCGTCTGCCGAAGCCGTTCCGACAAGAGACTGCCGCGCTGCGCTCGCAGTGACGGGGGCGCGCGTGTTTTCGTCATTGCGAACGAAGTGAAGCAATCGCCTGCAGGCAGAGCGTCGGCGGGAACGAGACTGCCGCGCTACGCTCGCAGTGACGGGGGCGCGCGTGTTTTCGTCATTGCGAACGAAGTGAAGCAATCGCTTGCAACCAGAGCA
>JAAYBR010000075.1 GCA_012730045.1 Candidatus Hydrogenedentota bacterium
CTTTGCCGCCGCGCTGGAGGATGCGTGTCATGCAACTGATCTTTGAGAAAAGCCGCCCCGGCCGCCGCGCCCTCACCCTGGACCCTTTGGATGTTCCGAAGGCGGAGCTTCCCGCAGGGTTTTGCAGGGAGACGCCGCCCGCGCTCCCCGAGGTCGGCGAGTTTGACGTCGTTCGGCATTTTACGCACCTGTCGCGCCGCAACTTCGGGCTGGACAGCCATTTCTACCCCCTCGGCTCCTGCACCATGAAATACAACCCCAAGGTTTCGGAGCTGGTCGCCGCCGATCCGGGGTTTGCGGCGCTGCACCCGCACCTGTCCAGTGCGCCGGCCTACTGGGGCGCGTGCCAGGGCGCCCTGGAGCTGGTCCATGATCTGGAGGGCATTCTGGCGGAGGTCGGCGGCATGAAGGCCGGCTGCCTCCAGCCCATGGCCGGGGCGCACGGTGAACTGGCCGGAACGTTGCTCATCGCCGCGTACCACCGCGACCGGGGCAACACGCACAAACGGGTAGTGCTGGTGCCCGACTCCGCCCACGGCACCAACCCGGCGAGCGCCGCCATGGCGGGCTTCGACGTGGTCCAGATTCCCTCCGCCCCCGACGGGCTGGCGGACCTGGACCGTTTCCGCGAGGCCATGAACGACAATGTGGCGGCGGTCATGCTGACCTGCCCGAACACCCACGGGCTCTTCGAGCCGCAGGTGGCGGAAATCGCCAAAATCGCCCACGCCGTGGACGCCCTCATGTACTACGACGGCGCGAACCTGAACGCCATCGTGGGCAAGTGCCGCCCCGGCGACCTCGGGTTCGACGTGATGCACTTCAACCTCCACAAGACCTTCGCCACCCCCCATGGCATGGGCGGACCCGGGGCCGGCGCCATCGCCGTCGGGGACCGGCTCCTGCCGTACCTGCCCGGGCCGCGCGTGGAGAAGACGGCGGACGGCTTTGTCCTGTCCCAGCCGCCCAAATCCATCGGGCGCATGGCGCCGTTCTTCGGCAATTTCCTGATCGCCGTGCGGGCATACGCCTTCCTGCTGCGCTACGGCGGCGACGGGCTCGCCGCCGTGGCGGAGAGCGCCGTGCTGAACGCGAACTATGTTCTGGCGCGCCTGCGCGGGGCCTACCACCCCGCGTTTGACGGGTATTGCATGCACGAGTGCGTGTTCTCGGCGGCGGCCCAGGCGGAGAAGGGCGCCCGCGCCCTGGACATCGCCAAGGCGCTGCTGGAGCGGGGCTGCCACGCCCCGACGGTGTACTTCCCCCTCACGGTGAAAGAGTGCCTGATGATCGAGCCGACGGAGACGGAGTCCAAGGAGACGATGGACGCCTTCTGCGACGACATGCTGGACATCGCGCGGATCGCCGAAACAGCCCCGGAGACGCTGAAGGACGCGCCCCGCGGCCTGCCCGTCACCCGGCTGGACGAGGTGAAGGCCGCCAAGGACCTCAACTGTGCCAGTCTTGCCTGAGACGGGCGCGCTCCGGCTCATCGCATCCGAAGGCCTGGGGCCGAGGGAGCACCTGGCCCTGGATGAGGCGGTGCTGGACGCCGTGGAGACGGGGGATTCCCCGTCCACCCTGCGGTTGTGGGAGGCGGACGTTCCTTTCGTGGTGATGGGGTCCGCGCAGAAAGCCGCGCGCGAGGTGCGTCTGGAGGCCTGCGCGGCGGATGGTGTTCCGGTGCTGCGGCGCTGCACCGCCGGGGGGTGTGTGCTCCAGGGGCCGGGAAGCCTCAATTTCAGCCTGGCGGTCCGCTATGACGACTGGCCGGGCACCCGCGACCTGCGTCCATCCTACTGCCTCCTCCTGTCGCGGGTCACGGAAGGTTTGAAAGGCCTCGGGCTGGCGGCCTCGCAGGAGGGGGTGTGCGATCTGGCCGTGGGCGGGCTGAAAGTCTCCGGAAACGCCCAGCGCCGCCGCAAGCACGCCTTTCTCCACCACGGCACACTGCTCTACCGGCCCGACTATGCGGGCATGGCCCGCTACCTCGCCGAACCCGCGGACCGTCCGGAGTACCGGGGCGGACGCAGCCATGCCGAGTTCGTGGGCGCGGTGAATGCTGATCCGGAACGCCTGCGGGACATGCTGCGCGGCGTCTTTGGGGCGCGGCCTCCCGCCCAACCGCCCTCCCCGCGCGAAATGGAGGCCATGCACCGTCTGGTGGGGGAGAAATACCTGCTGGATGCCTGGAATCTCCGGCAGTAGGCCGGGAAACGCCGCCGCGTTCCTCTGGTATACTGGAAAAGGACCACAACGGCCCCGGCGGGCGAAGGGATCGGCATGGCAGGACGGTTTGCATGGGTGATGGCGGTCGGGGCGGCTGCATTGCTGGGCGGGTGCAGTCTGGGCCGTCCGGTGCCGGGATTCACCTTTTCCCCCGAGAGCGGCGCCGCGCCGCTGTCGGTGCAGTTCACCAACACCTCCACCGGCGGCGGGCCCTTCGCCGTGGCATGGTCCTGGGATTTCGGTGACGGTTCCCCGGCGGACACGGCGGAAAGCCCCGTCCATGTGTACGCGGCCCCGGGGGAATACTCCGTCACCCTGACCATGAAGACTTGGCGCGGGGACCGTTCCACAGTGGGTGGGCCGGTGTCGGTGGGGACGGCTCCGGATTCAGTCCCGGTCTTTACCGTGGATTTCTCCGTCTCCCCGACGGTGGGCGCCGCCCCTCTGGCGACGCAATTTGCCAATAAGACCGTGTTCTCCGGAAAATGCGATGCCATCTGGTCGTGGGACTTCGGGGACGGGTCCGCCCTGTCCGCCGAGGTGTCGCCCGCCCATGTCTACGCCACACCAGGCACCTTTACGGTCCGGCTGACGGCGCAGGTGGGGCCGGCTGTGCAGACGAAGGAAAAGGCGGGATATGTGGTGGTGACGGAGACACCCGATCCGGGCGCCGGGCCCGTGCTGGAGCGGACGGTGTCGCCGACGGCCTACACCCCCGGCGCGGCGGTGACGGTCACGCTGCGAATTCTCTACACGGGCACCGGGGAAATCACGGCGCTGGGCATTCAGGAGACCCTGCCCGACGGCTGGACCTATGCCGGCTTCTCCGGGGGCGGCGCGCCGCCGGTGTCTCAGCAGACAGAGGGCGGCGGCACCCTGGACTTTGCCTATATCACGGTTCCCGGATTCCCCGCGGCGTTTTCCTATCTTGCCCTGCCCCCGGTATCGGCTTCCGGCACGGCTCTCTTCACCGGGCAGGTGCTTTATCGGACCTCTGGCGGCGAGCAGGTATCGCAGCCCTGTGTGACCGACATGCCCCCTGCGGGCGGCGGCGAAGGGGAGGGCGAAGGCGAAGGCGAGGGTGAAGGGGAAGGAGAACCGGCCCTGACTCAGGTCCCCGATCTTCTGGATCGTCCCGTGGAGGAGGTGGCGGGGCTTCTGGCCGACAGCGGGCTTGTGCAGGGGGGAATCACCGCGGTGTGGTCGGAGACTGTGGACATCGGACGCATCGTGGCGCAGGATCCTGCGGCGGGGGAGATGGTACCGGTGGGCTCGGCGGTGGCGGTGAGCCTTTCGGAATATGCGCAAGCAACGCTGCTTCACCTGTCGCGGTCCAGTGAGGCGACTGCGGGATATGTGCAGGGCGGTCAGGCAAGCGTCACAGTGACGCTGGACCGTACGGGGGCCAAGCCTGTATCCCAGCTCGATGTTTCGGAAACCCTGCCCGCCGGATGGACCTATGCCGGATGGTTGGACGGGGAGCCGCCCGACAGCGCCCCCCTGCCGGGGGACACCGCCTCCCTCGCCTTTTCCTGGGAGGCCCCGCAAATGTTTCCCCTGACCTTTTCCTACCTCCTGAACGTTCCCGCCGACGCGGCCGGAACCGCGCAACTGTCCGGAAAGGCGCTCTATGAGGCGGGCAACGGGATGCTGGAGTCAAACACCGAAACCACGCTCCTTTTTCCGCCGGGCACCGGCGGGCTGGTGCTGGACCGGACCATTGGCGGTGAGGGCGTGTGGCGGCAGGGAGAGCCCGTGGAGGTCACCCTGAGTATTTCCGCAGTGGGAGGGTTCACCGGGACGGTCACCGCGTTTGGACTGGAGGAGGCGCTTCCCGAAGGATGGGTCTTTGACGGTGTGGTCTCCTCGCCCACGGCGCCGGCCGGCGCCGGGGTTCCGGAAGGCGCCTCTACCCTTGGCATCCTTTGGATTACCCCGCCCCCCCTTCCGGTCACAGTGGTCTACCGCCTGATTCCGGGCGGGGACAGCCCGGTGGCCTGTTTGCAGGGGGACGCCATCTATCGCGTAGGGAGCGGCGGTGAGCAGCGCAGCAACACGGAGGTGAGCTGCCTGCCGGAGGGTCTTGCCCCGTGACTTACCTGCGGGGCGGGGCTTCGCCGCAGGGGCCGGGAGGGGCGGCGCGCAGGGGCGTGTTCCGCCGCTGCTCCTCCGAGGTGACCCCGATGACCATGTCCAGCGTTCCGTCCTCGCTGAGGCCGTAGTTCATTCCCCCCACAGGCAGGGATTCGACGGCTCCGCGCAGGGTACGGCCCCGGTCGGTCAGGTAATGCACCCGCTGGTTCCCCGACCCGGCCAGGGGGTGGGTCTGCGGGAGGTCGCACCGGTAGGGGCCGTCCACCAGAATGTCCACAAGGCGCAGGAGTTTTGCCGTCTCCTCGCGCGGTTCCAGTTCTCCGAGCAGATAGCCGGTATACAGGAGCGCGTTCCAGTCGGGCCGGGTCTCCCGAAGCGCCTCCAGCAGCCCGGCGAGGGGTTCCGCCTGGTCGAAGGGCTCGCCGCCCGAGACGGTCACCCCCGAGAGCGGCGCCTCGATCCGCAGAATGCGCTCCGCCAGCACCGGAACAGGCACCTCCCGTCCCGCGCTGGCGGGCTGCATTTCGGGGCTGATGCAGCCGGGACAATTCCTCCCGCACCCGGCCACCCAGAGCACGAGGCGGTTCCCGGGGCCCAGTGCGGTCACGGGCCAGGACAGGGCGAAGAGCCGCAGGGAGCTCATGGATCCTCCACCCGCACCACAAGCTCCACGCGCGTGCCCGTCTCCTCGCCGTGGACCAAAAGGTCCAGCACGCGCACCCGCCTGCCCATCTCCACGTTGTTGTCAAAGAGATACCGGCTGAGGGGGTTGATCAGCGTGGCGTCCACGGCGTTGCGGATGCCGCGCCCGCCGTGGTGGAGCTGTTCCCGCGCAAGGGCCACCAGCTTCTCCCGCGCCGGCGGATCCAGTACCACCGGGGTCTTGCGCGTTTCCCGCGTGGCCTTGTCGAGCTTCGACAGGAGCAGGTCCACGATCTGCTCGTCCAGCGGCGGCTTGATGAAGTCGAAGACGACGAAGTTGTCGCCGAACCGGTTCAGGATTTCCGGACGGCCCAGGGTGAAGTTGAAGTGGTCCCGGATGGCGTCCAGCACGACCCCGCGCATTTGCGGATAGGGCATCTCCGGAGTGACCAGAACTTTCGACCCTGTCTCCTCGGTCCGCGCCACGGTGCCGAGGTTGCTGGTGAAGATGATGATGCACTCGGAGAAGTAGACCGTGTCCCCCTTGCTGTCCGTGATCCGTCCGTCGTCGAGGATTTGGAGGAACTTGTCAAAGATGCTCGGATGCGCCTTCTCAATCTCGTCGAACAAAAGGACGGAGAAGGGGTTCTTCTTGACGGCGTTGGTGAGCTGTCCGCCCTCCTCGTAGCCGATGTAGCCGGGGGGCGCGCCGAGGAGCCGCTGGTCCGCCTGCTGCACGGAATACTCGCTCATGTCGAAGCGGATCAGGCGCTCCTCGCGCCCGAAAAGCAGCTCGGCGAGCGCCTTGGCCATTTCCGTCTTGCCGACGCCCGTCGGCCCCGCGAAGAAGAGCACGCCGCGCGGGCGGTTCGTGCGCTTGGTGTCGCCCGCCGCGATGCCGATCTTGGCGCGCTTCACGATGTCCAGCACCCGGGCCACCGCCGCCTCCTGTCCCTTGATGCGCCCGCGCACGAAGTCCTCCGCGTTGCTCAGGCGCTTCGGGTCCATCTGGTCCCACTCGCTCACGGTCACACCGTACTTGTACATCTCCGAGATGCGCCGGACATTGGAAACGCCGGTGAGCTCGTCCACCACGGGGATGCGCTCGCGCATGGAGAGGCTGAGCAGGCTGCGCATTTCATAGTTCGACAGCCCCTCGGTGAAGTCCACGAAATCCGACACCACCGCCGTCGGCGCCGCGGGGGCGCTGTCGCCGCGCGGCGCGCCGTAGAAGTACCGGTAGTAGCGCGTGATGAAGCGGGCGCGCTCGTCCCGGTCCGGCGGCTCGACATGGATCGAACGCGCGCGCGGGTTGTTGAGGTAGAGGAACGCGGGCAGGTCGTTCAGCTTTTCGCAGATGAGGATGAGCAGGTTGTTCCACCGGCCCTTCTCGCGCACCACCTCGCGGGAGGCCAGGCTCGCCTTGAGCATGCGCGTGAGCAGCATGCGCTCGTCGCGCGGCATGCGGTCCGGCGTGGAGGTGAGGCGGGACGCGAAATCCACGATGAACGCGCAGGGCACCTGCGGGTTCTGCAGCGCGATGCCGATGCGGTGGATGACGGTGTCCCAGTCCACGGGACGGGGACGGATGCCCCGGACGCGGTCCGCCATGCGCGCCGCGGCGCCCTTCTGGTCCGGTGTGCCCAAAGAGCGGCCCGCCTCCAGCTGCGGGTGCCGGTCGGCCTGCTCTTCCGGGTCCGCGCAGGCTCCTGTGCCGCGGAGCACCTTGTCGAAAAGGGCCTCCATCTCCGGGGTTAGAAAGGAGAGGTCTTCCAGCGGGTCGGCCCAGCCCACGATCTCGTACTTCAGCCCCATGAGCCAGCGGCGCAGGAATCCGGGCAGGTCGCTCTCCGACCAGCGGGGCTCCTCCTCCCCCTCGCCCTGCACGGGGAAGGAGACCAGGTCGTAGGTGTTTCCGTAGAGGAAGAGGACGTTTTTAATGCTGCTGAAGCGGGCCAGCTCGCGCAGCCAGCGCTGGGATTCCTCGTTGATGACGATCATGCGGCGGTGCTCCCCGGTTGTCGGCACACCCCGGCATTCTAGCCCCGCGCCGCGCGGTTTTCCACTCCGCCGCCGGTCAGTCGCCTCCCGGCCACTCCCCGGAGTAGGCCTCCGTGGCCGGCCCCTCCTGGTAGACGCAGCCGTCCTCCGCCCACTCGATGCCCAGCGTGCCGTAGACCAGATGGACGTTGACGCGCCGGTTTACCCGGTCCGTGATCATGGCGGCAAGGGCGGAGCCGCAGGAGCCGCTGCCGCTGGCCATGGTGATGCCGCTGCCGCGCTCCCAGATGCGCATGACCATGTTGTCCCGGTCCACCACGTTCACGAACTCCACGTTGGTCCGCTTCGGGAAGGCCGGGTGGTTCTCGATCCGGGGGCCGATGTCCACCAGGTTCACCGCAGCCGCGTCGTCCACGAACACCACGGCGTGAGGGTTGCCGATGTTGGCGCAGGTGACGCGGAAGACCCGGCCGTCGTCCACCGTCAGCGGCTCCTCGCGCACCTCGCCCGCCGGGCCGGTCATCGGTATGTCGGCGCGCTCAAACCTGGGGCGGCCCATGTTGGAGCGCACGGTCAGCACCTTGCCGCCGTCCACGGCGAGGGTCACCCGGTTGGGGCCCGCCAGGGTCTCGATGGTGAACTCGGTGTCGCGGGTCATGCCTCGCTCATAGACATACTTCGCGAAACAGCGGATGCCGTTGCCGCAGGTCTCCGCCTCGCTGCCGTCCGCGTTGAAGATGCGCATCTTGAAGGGGTGGGCGTCGCCGGGAAGCACGAGGATGATCCCATCGGAGCCCGCGCCGAGATGGCGGTGGCTCATGGCGCGGGAGAGCGCCGCCGGGTCGGCCACGGGGTGTTTCGCCGCGTCAATGAACAGGTAGTCGTTGCCCAGACCGTGCAGTTTCGTGAAGGGGATGCCCATGACATGTTTCCTCAGGAGTTCTTGCCCAATTCTACCGCCGCCCGCACGAACAGGTCCATGAGCCGGTCGTAGGAAATGCCTGCCGCGGCCGCCGCCTGCGGGAACAGGGAGGTCTCCGTCAGCCCGGGGACCGTGTTGACCTCCAGCCAGACGGGGCCGTCCGGCCCGAGGATGAAGTCGCTGCGGCTCCAAAGGCGGCAGCCCAGCGCCTCATGCGCCCCCACCGCCGCCGCGCGCACCGTCTCCGCGAGGGGCTCCGGGATCGGCGCGGGGGTGATCTCCTCGCTGGCCCCCGGCGTGTACTTCGCCTCGTAGTCGAAATACGCGGAGGTCTTTGGACGGATTTCCGTGATGGGAAGAGCGCGGGGCCGCGCGCCAGGTTCGACGTCCAGAACGGCGCAGGTGAGTTCGGTGCCCGGGACAAACGCCTCGGCCATGAGCCTCCCCTCGACGGCCAGGACCCTCTCAATGTCGTCGGCCAGGGTGTCCCCGGCGCGGCAAATGGCCATACCGCAGCTCGACCCCTGGTTGGGGGCCTTGATGACGCAGGGAACGCCGATCTCGTCGCGGATTCGGGCAGTCACCGCCTCGGGACAGGCGCGCCATTCGGCCAGGGTCACGACTGCCTGCGGGGCCACGCGGATGCCGGCCGCCTCCACCACCGTCTTGGCACGGATCTTATCCATGCACAGGCCGCTGGCGGCGCTGCCGCTGGTGGTGTAGGGCAGTCCCAGCAGTTCGAGGAGCCCCTGCATGCGGCCATCCTCGCCCGCGCCCCCGTGGAGTGCCACGAACACGCAGTCGGGCCGCTCCTCCGCCAGGCGGGACACGGCCTGCGGCAGGGGCACGGGCGCCGACTCCCCGAAGGACCAGCCGCCGTCCTTGCCGATCGTCACAGGCAGGACCTCGTGGCCCATGCGCCGCAGCGCGGCCGCCGCACCCGCGCCGGAGCGCAGGGAAACCTCGTGTTCAAGGCTTTCGCCGCCCATCAGGACGGCCACCCGAAAATGCGTGCTGTTCATCGTCTTAAACCGTTCATGCCCTTGGCGGGGGCAGGGGAGGGTTGAGGGAACGCGGGGGCGGGACGCCGTCGAAACGCCCCCGCACCGCCCCTATTGTAGTGCATGGGGGGATGGATACGGCAAGTCCCGGGAAAGTTCCCTCGTCGAAGGGCTACGTCCGGGACGGCGTCGCCGGTTCTTCGTGGGTGAGGCAGTGGATGGTGCCAAGTCCCCAGACGAGGTCCACGGCGTGGATGCCGGCGACTTCGCGCCCCGGGAAGCACTCGGCGAGAATGCCGAGGGCCTTCCGGTCGTTGGGATCGTTGAACGTGGGCACGAGCACCTTGGCGTTCGTGATCAGGAAGTTGGCGTAGCTCGCGGGCAGGCGCATGCCGTCAAAGACAACGGGCGCGGGCATCGGCAGCTCCACCACTTCCAGGGCGCGGCCGTCGCGCATCCGGACCCCCTGGAGCCGCTCGCGGTTCTCCTCCAGCGGGGCGTGGTTGGGGTCGTCGCCGTTTGGCTCGCGGCAGAGGACCACCGTGTGCGGATTCACAAAGCGGCAGAGGTCGTCCACATGGCCGTGGGTGTCGTCCCCTGCGATGCCTTTCCCCAGCCAAATGACCCGGGATATGCCCAGCCACTCCGCGAAGAGGCCCTCGTAGTCCGCGCGGGAGAAGCCCGGATTCCGGCGCTGGGTGGCGGGGTCGAGCAGGCATTCCTCTGTGACCAGGAGCGCGTCCGCGCCGTTCGGGTCGAGCGCCCCCCCCTCCATGAAGACCGGCTTCCCGTTCCAGCGCGCCTCCACGAGCCGATGGCCGCGCTTTCGCGCCATGAAGGGCGGCCATTTCGCGTCCAGCCGGTGGTTGTCGTATTTGGCCCACCCGTTGAAGCGGAAGCGGACGGCGGCCGATTCGCCGGAGGAGCCTTGCACCCACAGGGGGGAAATGTCGCGCATCCACCCCCGGTCGAGGGGGAACACGGCGATCTGGACATTGGACAGGTTCACTTCCGCCCGGCGCAGGCAGCGCCGCGCCGTTTCGGCGTGGCGCTCTGTGGCGGCTGCCAGGAAGACCTCCTCGTCTGCGGCGATATGGCGGATGATCTCGCCGACCGCCCAGGGCACCGGCGCGTACTTGCCGGGCCAGTCGGCGGTGTTCACCGGCCAGGCGATGTGCACCGCCCGCTGGGGTTCCCATTCGGCGGGCAGACGGGGGGGGAAGGGGAGGGCGGTGTCCGGGACGGCGGGCGTCATTCCGGCGATCCGTCCAGCCAGCGGCGGGTCAGGCCGCCGTAGGCGTCCACCCGGCGGTCGCGGAAGAAAGGCCAGTTTCGACGGACTTCCTCCAGGTGGACCGTGTCCACCTCGGAGACCAGCACCTCCTCGTTGTCGGAGGACGCCTCCGCCACGAGTTCCCCCTGGGGTCCGGCAATAAAGGAACCGCCCCAGAACTCGATGCCTGGCAGGTCGGCGTAGGGCCGTTCCAGGCCGAAGCGGTTGGGCGCAGCCACATAAATGCCGTTGGCCACGGCGTGGCCGCGCTGGACGGTTTGCCAGGCGTTATGCTGGAGCGCCCCATGCTGCTCCTTCTCGGCGGGGTGCCACCCGATGGCCGTGGGGTAGAACAGGCTGGTGGCACCGGACAGGGCGGCGAGACGGGCCCCCTCGGGGTACCACTGGTCCCAGCAGATCAGCACGGCCACCCGGCCGAAGGCCGTGTCAAAGGTCCGGAAACCGAGATCCCCCGGCGCAAAGTAGTATTTCTCGTAATACGCGGGGTCGTCGGGAATATGCATCTTCCGGTACAGCCCGAGGAGCGCGCCGTCCGCGTCAATGACCGCCGCCGTGTTGTGGCACAGGCCGGGGCCGCGCCGCTCAAAGAAGGGAACAATCACCGCCACTCCCAGTTCCGCCGCCAGGGTTCGAAACGCCGTCACGGCGGGACCGTCGGCCGGTTCGGCCAGATCGAAGAGGGTGATGTCCTCCTTCTGGCAGAGGTAGGGCCACTGGTAGAGTTCGGGAAGGCAGATGACCTGGCCGCCTTGGGCGGCGGCCTGACGGACCAGGTCCACAGCGCGCGCCTGATTCTCCTGCTCGTCGGGGCCCATGCGCATCTGCACAGCCGCAATGCGGTATCCGGTGTTTTCGGGCAACTCGGCGAATCTCCTGGCGGTTATTGGCTGGTTGTGGGGATCATTCTACCGGATTGCGGGGAATGATTTCGCGGTGTGGCCACAAATAGAAGAGGCCTGATACGTTTTCGCACCAGGCCTCCGCGGAAGGAGAAACGCCACATGTGGCTCTGACCACCAAGATTATACCACACGTTTTTCGGAGAGGCAATAGAAACCGCCCTATCAGGCGCATTTCCAAACAGATAATAACAGCCGCATAAAGACACTTGCGGATAATCACATCATCGAAATGACCGGCGCGCCCACTCCGACCGCCGCCAGTGCGACATCTTCCCGGCAGGTGAAGACCAGTATCTGGTTCTCCGAGCCTATGTCTTTCAGGACGCCCATCGCCGCCTTGAGACGCTGGTCGTCGTAGTTGGCGAAGGGGTCGTCCATCAGCATGGGCAGTGTCTCACCGGAGGCGCTGAGGAGCCGCACCAGGGCAAGACGAAGCGACAGGTACACCTGGTCCAGCGCCCCCTTGCTGAGGCTCTCCGTGGAAACGGCGGGGAGACCGGCATGTTTTGGCCCCAGACGAATCTCAAACCCCTCGCCGATGGAGACTTCTCCGTGGGCGCCCAGGGTGATGTCACGGAGGAAGCGGGAGGCGTCCCGGGCGATGACGGGGGCGATGCGGGCGTGGCGCTGGTTGGCGGCCTCCTCAATGAGGGTGGCGGCGCGGAGCGCCGCCTCGCGCAGCGCCGCAGCTTGGTCGCGCCTGCGCTCCCCGTCGGCGATCTCCTCCCGGATTTCGGCCAGGGGGCGCAGGTCGGCGGCGCATTCCACGGCGGCCACCTGCAGATGGTTGATCTCAAGCTGAAGCTGCTTGATCTCGTCGCGCACATGGACGAGGTCCCGCTCCGCCTCCTCCTCCGCCGGGCCGTCCTCCTCCGGTCCAAGTTCCGCGGCGATGCGGCGGAGTTCGGCGAGGGGCGTTCCGTCCAGCAGAAGGTTCAATTGCTCGGAGAGCGCGGCATGGGTCTGCTGGAGGCTGCGGTATTCCCGCGCCTTCTCGGCGCGGGCCTGCCAGTCGTCCACAGAGTCCACCCCGGCGGCGTCCAGGAGCCTGCGGAGCTCGGCGGCGCACTGGGCGAGCTCGCGCCGGTCGCTTTCCAGCTGGTCAAGGGTTTCCTGCATCTGGCGGCGGAGCATTTCAACGCGGCCGCGCGCGGTCTGGCAGGCGGCGCAATGCTCGGAATAGGCGCGCAGGGCGGCGAGGGGGTCCTCCATGTCGGCCTGGCCGGGGCAGCCGGACTCCCGCATGATGCCCCGTATCTGGTCCTCCACCTGGGCCAGGGCCTTCCGCGTGTTGTCGAGGGCCTCCCCATACTCGCGCTGGTTCTCAATGGCGGTCTGGAGCTGGTTGCGCAGGTCCGACATGCGGCGCTTCAGGTCACGGTATTCCTGGTAGCGCCCCATGACCCGGTTGACGGCGGCGGACACGGTGTTCATGTCCTCGAGGGTTTCCCCGGCGGTCTCGAAGGCCTCCCGGATGCGCGCGAAGAGCTTTGGCACGCGCTCCTCGCTTTCCCTGGCGCGGAGTTCCTGCTGTTCCAGCTCGCTGGCAAAGGTGTCCAGACGCGCGACGGCCTCGCGGTATCCGTCGAAGCGGGCCTCAAGTTCCCGCAGGGAGTGGCAGTTGGCGCGCTTGCGCAGCACCTCGATGGGCGGGACGGCCCCGGCCTCGGCGGCGTTCAGGCGTTCCATCTCGGCCTTGGCTGCCTCGAATTCCTGGCGGAGGCGCCGGGCCTGGCCGCGCGCGGCGGCCAGTTGGGCGAGGAAATATCCCAGGGCGAGGAGGATGACGGCGCCGGCGTAGAGCACCGGCGGTTTTCCCGAGGCGATGAAGACCCCGGCCAGGAGGAGCAGGAACACGCCGCACACGGCGGCCAGCCAGAACATGCCGGGGATGCGCTCGCGCACCTCCTCCAGCCCGGCGCCCAGACTCTGCTGGAGGCCCTCGGTTTCCGTCTTCCTGCGCGCGGTCTCGCGCATGGAATCCTCAAACTCGCGCAGGCGCTCGGAGAACGAGTCGCTCTGCCTGAAAAGCTCCGCGTCCGGGGCGATGCGCTGGCGCTCGCGGCGGACAATCTCCCGGAGCCGGTCCCGGTCGGCGCACTCCTTGTCGCGGGTTTTCAGCGCGAGGGTGAAGGCGTTGGCCAGCTGGCTGATCCACTCCACCGGGTCTGCGGCCACGCGGGAGAAGTCGGGCACCTCGGCGAGGCGCCGCTGGGTGACCATGACCTGGTCGTTGAACTGCCTTACCCGGGCATCGGCCTCGGTGAAACGCTCCTCATACCGTTCCTCGCGCGCCCGGAGCTCGTGCAGGCGGCGTTCGGTTTCCTCGGGGATGGGCGCGGGTGGCGGGCCGTCGCCGGGTGCCGCCTGCTCCAGCAGCTCCAGTTCCGGTGTCAGGCGGCGCATTTCGGCCTCCCGTCGGTCCGTCTGCAGGCGGATGGTCTCCGCCAGCATGTTCAGATGCTGCGCCTCCGAAAGGCCCGCCGTGGACGTGTCCCGGAAAGGAAGCAGGGGGAACATCTGCTGGGTGACGGCGTCCATCTCCTCCTGGATGCGCTCAATCTCCTGCATGCGCGCCACACGCCTGCGGGCGGAGGCCCGCTCGACGGCGCGTTCCAGCCGCGCCCGCTCCGTCTCGCATTCCGCGAGGCGGGCGAGGGCTTCGCCGCGGCGGCGGTTAAGGCGCGCCTGCTCGCGGACGGCCCCGCGCGCGGCGGCAAGCTCCTCGCGGAGGGGGGGCAGGGCCGTCTCGGCGGGGGCGATGCCGTCCCGGTGCAGGGTGTCCAGGAGTTCCTGGAGGGCCTGGAGCGTGCTGCCCGCGGAGCGGATGCCCGCGCCGGAGTCGTTGATGGCGAGGAGCCGCTCCCGGATGCGGCCGAGGGCCTGCTGGTCCCCCAGCCCGTCCAGGTTCAGGTGGCCGATGGTCGCCGTGTTGATGAAGACGCCCTTGGACAGGCCCAGATGCGCCTCCGCAAACCCGATCTCCTGATTGGGCATCGCGGGGAACATGCCCGTGATGTCGCGTCCCGCCTGGTGGTCGCGCAGCAGGACATGCTGCCGGTCGCGGACGAAACTCCGGGTGATCTCGTAGACCCCCCCCCGGTCGAGGGCGTATGTCAGGCGGCCGCCGTAGGATTCCGGGTTCTCCCACGGGCGGCGCAGGAGGTTTGCCTCATCGTAGGCCGGCGACCTGAGGTCCCTGCGCTGGCCGTAGAACATGTCGGTGATGAAGGCGCGCAGGGTGGACTTGCCCCGCTCATTCGGGCCGATCAGCACCTGCAACCCGGGGGAGAGGGAGAGGGCGACGTTGCTCAGGCGGCCGAACCCGTCCACGTGCAGTTCCTGGATTCTCATTCCACGCCCCCCGTCGGGGTGTCATGGCGCAGGGGGCGTCCCAGAAACGCCGAGACGCCCAGATCGCGGGCGCGCTCCAGCCGCAGGCGGTCGTCCGGCGTGGGGGCGTCCTGGATTTCAGCGGCCATGCGGCGCACAAAATCGCCGAGCGCCGTGTCCTCGGCGGCCCAGGCGTCATGGTCGTCGTCCAGCGTGGTGTGGTCCGTGACCACCAGCGCCTCCAGCCCCTCCCTTAGTCCCGCGAGGGTTCCCGGCATCCCGGCCCAGAGTTCCGGGCAAATGCGGCCCTTGAGCACGAGGCGCAGCAGCGGGGACAGGTCGGGGCCGGGCAGGCGGGATTTGACCGTGGCGGCGAGGGTCTCGCCGTTTGGAAAGCCCGTGCAGTCCAGTTCGAGGGACACATGCAGGCGGTTGGAGGCCTGGCGCCGGGTGACGGTGACGGTCCTCCCGCCGCGCGGGCTGGCCGCGTCGAAGGTGATTTCGAGAAAATAGCCCGGGCCGGAGTCCTCAAAACCGGGCGGTTCCGGCGGGCCGGCGTACCATGCGGCAAAACCGGGGTTTTCCTGGAGGCAAAGGCACCGGTGGATATGGCCCAGGGCGGCATAGTCCAGACCCGGTTGGAGGATGTCGGACAGGGTGAAGGGGGCGACGGGCTCATACCCTTCGGGCAGGTGCGCCGTTTCCCCGGCATGGGCGAGGACGATGTGCGTTTTCTCGTCCCGTGGGACACGCAGCCCCGTGAAGGCGCCTGGAGGCGCCGGACCGCCCGTGTTCGCGAAGCCGTGCACCACGAGGGGCACCTCCGGCGAGTGCCATGTCCGCCATTCGGACTCGCGGAATATGTGCACATTCTCCGGCCAGTCCTCCGCCGCATAGGGGGAGCCGGGGGTGTGGGGATCCTTGTTGCCCGGGGCGATCAGGATGGGCACCGGGGCGATGCGGGCGAACTGCTCCCTCACAAAGGAGAGCGTGTCCCGCGAGAGGTTCTCCGTGTCCATCAGGTCGCCGGCGATGAGCACGGCGTCCGCCTGGCGGTCCCACGCATGGCGCAGGACACCCGCCAGCGCCTCGCGCTGGCGTTTCCTGCGCCGGGTTCCGACGGCCGGGGGAAAACCCTGGCCGTCAAAACAGTGGTCAAGATGGATGTCCGCTGTGTGCACCACCAACATGTATGCGCGTTTCGTCCTTCCTGCCGCAGTGGGGGAACCCCGTATAGTGTGACAAATCCGGCGGCGGAATCCAACTTTGCGCCGGTTTCTACTCGAAGTCCCGGAAAGGGTCTCCGGGGACGGCGGGTTCCGCAGTGCAGGAAACGGCGGACGGCCACACCGGGGGCGTGCCCGCCGCCTCGTGCGCGAAGCCCGCATACCGCTCTCTTCGCAGGATGCGTCGGCGCGCCAGGCCGAAGGGACGGTCATCCGGCCGGTGCTCCTCCACGGCGCGCACATAATAGGGCACGAGCAGCCTGTCCCGAAACCGGGCCCACCACGGCGGCGACAGATGGTAATGGGCCTCGAGTCCCGCCACGTCCATGGCATCCGCGAGGCGGCGGAGCGCCCGCCCCTCAAAATACAGGCGCCGCCGTTCGCCGGTCAGGGAGCATTCACACCAGATGTGCGCGCGCGCCCCGCCGTCAACAACCGTCCGCAGGTCCAGACGGGCCGCCCGGAGTCCGAGGTGGATGGCCGCCGTCGCGGGGGAATAGGTCTCATCGAGGCCGCCGAGTTCGGAGAAGACCGCCTTGGGCATGCTCAGATTCTGCATCCGCCAGACCGCGAAAGGCATGGAATCCTTCACCGGAAGGGGGCGCTCCTCGGGCAGCAGCCACCGGGTGAGCGCCCCGGGACGGAGCCTGGGGTGGTTGGCCATGCTCCCGAAGACACAGGCGGGGTCCTGTATTTCCGTGTGGGCGGCCAAGTGCCGCTCCACCAGCCGGGGGGAGGGGAGCAGGAGGGTGTCCAGAAAAAGGAGCATCCGCCCCTTTGCCGTCTTTGCCGCCAAATTGAGCGCGGCAGCCTGCCCCTCCGCGGCGCACTCAACGCAGGTGATGCGCACTGGAGATCCCCGGGCGAAACGTTCCGCCTCCTCGAGGGTGCCGTCGCCGCCCGCCTGGCCGGACACCACCACCTCGAACCGGCCCGGGGCGAGGGTCTGGCGCTCAAGCGCCGCAAGCAGCACGGGCAAGATGCCCGCGCGGCTCCCGGCGGCAATCAGTACGGTGATGTCAGACTGCACAGCAGGCTTTCAAAGGTTGTTTCGCGCCTGTGGGAACGGCGCTCAGTCCAGAACGGTGACACGGCGGGGTTCGGCGTCCGACACGAACACGGGCGCGCCCGCCTTCAGCGGGATTTCCACGGTCCGCCCTTTCTGGGTGAACGGCGCGGGCTCCCCCATGAGGTTAAGCACCGGGCCGGGCCGCCGGTTAAGGGAGCAGCGCACACGCGCGTCCCGGGAGGCCGACCAGATCGCCGTGTTTCCGCCCATGCACAGGGCGAAGATCGTGTCGTCGCCCGTCTCCACGAGGCGCGGCTTCCCGGAGTGCAGGGTGCGGCACACGGAGGCGAGGGCCCGGTACGCGGGCTTCGGCGCCATGTCCGCGCGGATGACCCCGAAGTTCTCCTCGAAGTAGAAGGGGTTGGTGCCGTCGTCGCGAAAGTCGTACCACCCCATGCTGTCCATGACGCCGGACGCGACGGCGCCCAGATAGCACCGCGCCAAAAGCCCGGCCTGCTCCCGCTCGTCCTTTCCGCCGTTAAGATACGTGGACCATCCCATCTCGGTGATCCACACCCTGCGGCCGCGGGCCGTTTTGGAGGCCCGCTGGAGCTCCCCCATGAACGCCCGCTCATCCAGCCGGTTGCGGTAGGGGTGGACGGTGAGGATGTCGTAGCCGGGGGAGAACTCCTCCATCTTCCGGATGAACGTCGTGTCGATGCCGGCGGTGGACATGCCCAGCACCAGGGCCTCCGGATCCTCCTCCCTGATGACTTTGCCGCACCTGTCCAGCAGGGTCGCGTAGAGGTCCTTGGGTCCGGTCCAGAAGAAGATGTTCGGCTCGTTGTAGACTTCCCAGTGCCTCACGCGGTCCTTGAAATGGCGCACCAACGCGCGCGCCCAGGCGCAGAAGTCGTCCACGCCTTTTTCGGTGTACGGTTCCGTGAACCGCCCCCAGTAGGCCAGCAGCCCGTAGACGCTGATGCCGTTCCGGCGCGCCGTGTCCACAACCTTGTCGTAGTAGGAGAAGTCGTACACGCCGGGCGCGGTCTCAATGCCCGCCCAGCTGAACTCCTCGCGGGTCCATTTCACGCCCGCATCGCGGGCCATTTCCGCAGCCCGCCCCATGGCCGCGAGCCCCTCCGGGTGCCCGCCGTAGCGGTACAGGAACACACCCATGCCCCAGGGGGACTCCGGCGCCAGCGCGGCGGAGCCCGCATCGGCCAGGGGACGGGTGTATCCGGCCCGTGCCGAGGCGGGGGAAAGGCCCGCGGCCTCAAACCGGAAGGAGACATCCGCAAAGTTCCGGTCCTCCGGCACGGTCACGGAAAAGGAGGTGTCGAGGGGCGTGCCATCGCCGGGCAGGGTCCAGGGCCGGGACTCCTCCTTGAGCACGTTCTTCTCCCAGTCTTGGAAGGACATGACGAGGGTTCCTGCGGCCTCTCCGCCCGACAGGTTCCAGCCCCTGCACAACGCCGTCATGGCGCCGGGGGCGGCGGGATCGGGGGTCAGGGTGGCATATAGCGTCACCAGATTGGCCGTGGGGATGGCCGTGTCGCAGTGGAGGGATTCCAGGGCCACCCTGGGCTCGGCGGGAAGCTCCGCCCCCTTCTCAAGGGAGATGCGCAGGATGCGGAGCGGATAGGAGAGGGCGCTCTCTTCGGCGCCCGAGTGGGTCCACCCCTCCGGCGGCATGCTGATCTCCAGGGTCTGCGCGCCGCCCTCAAGCACCCCAACCATCCGCTCGAAGGACTGGAAGTGCGAGCCGATAAGCATCTTCACGCGGAGACCCGGCGCGGCGGACGCCACCTTCAGCAACAGGCGCGTGGGGTGGCCGAATAGGGAGAGCGAGTGGCCCAGGGAAGGCTCGGAGACGGCGGCGAAATCCGGGGACCACACGCCGCCGGACAGGGATCCCCCGTGGGGGGAGAATCCGGAGGCGTCATCGAAGACGGTCACGAGATACCGCCCGGAGTGGGTCGCGTCCGCTTCGGGGTCCGCGGCCCACGCGTTCGAGAAAACGGCGGAGAAAAGCAGGAACAGCGCAGTAGTCAGGAAAAACCGCCAGCCCATGGCACGGACCTTTCAGTAATGGCACGGTCCGTCCGCCCGCACGCCCCGCCCCTGTGTCGCCGGACCGCGGTTTTCAGGGTCAGTCCTTTTCGAGAATGATCAGGAAATCGTTGTAGCTGCCGCCGTTGTTCGCGGTGATGGACACCACGCGCCACCCTTCGCGGAGCAGGTCCTCCAGCTCGTTCTTTCCTGAACCGTTCGACTGGATGATCAGCGCTTTTTGCATGACAAGCCTCCTCATGTCCGCCACAGGCGGTCAGCCTTCCTTGGAACCGGCAAACCCGTAAAAAAGGTTAATGTACTTGACCGTGTCCAGGCAATTCAATTGTCCCGGCGCGCTGGGCTCGCCGAGGAATGTGTAGGTCATCAGGGAACCCAGCGCGGGAAAGAAGATTCTGGACGTCATCCCGGCGGGCCCCATGCCCATGACGGCCAGGGGGCGGGATGCATGGGCCAGGGTGAACGTCGCCAGCCGGCGGAGATCCTCCGGCGTGTTGCAGGTGACCGCAACCTTCAGAATGTCCACTCCCGCCTGGTCGGCGGAGACCGCCACCGCCTCCAGCGCGGAAAGGTCCGGGGTGGCGGTGAAGTCATGGAACGATCCGATCACGGTCTTGCCGGCGGCGCGGGCGGCGCCCACCGCCGCGCCCAGGATTTCCTTGGCGGAGAGCTCGATGTCCAGGGCCTCGGCGTGCGGCAGTCCCGCCAGAATGCATGCAAGACGCCCCGCCTCATCACCGCGCCATCCGCCGCCCTCGGCGGCGCACCGGACGGTCAGCAGCCTGGGCATTCCGGCGAACCGGGCGCATTCCCCGGCGACCGTTTCCGGCGTGGGGCCGGGGAAGAGGTCGGCCCGCAGTTCTATGATGTCCGCCCCGGAGGCGAGGGCCGCCTCCACCTCGGTCCTGTCCACACCGGCGCGCACCGCCACAACAACGCGGGGCCTGCCGCCCAGGGCGCAGCCTCCGAGGCGGATGGTGTTGTCGGGTTGCATTGGCATCACGTGTTGTTCCTTCGGGAAGATGATACACAAACAGGGTGGGCGTTGTCAGGGCGGGGCTCTCCCCGAATCAGTCCCCCTGCTTTTCGGCAGATTCCCGGCGTTCAAGACGGGCCGCCCACTCCCGCTCGAGGCGCTCACGTTTGCGCCAGCGCCGATGGAACCAAAGCCACTGTCCGGGGCTTCGCCGAACGAGGGTTTCCAGGGCCGCCTGACAGCGCCGGGTGTTCTCCACCAGGTCTGCAAGGGTGTCGTCTGTGTGGACCATTTCGAGAGGCGGACAAAACTCCAGAACGTACTTGCCCTCGTCGTTGCGCGTCATGGATACGGGATAGACCGGGCATTTTGCCCGTCTCGCCAGCATGACGGGTCCAATGGTCGCCCAGGTGTCCACTCCAAAGAAGGGCGCGGGCAGCGCGTTTTCCCGCGGGTTCTGGTCCGCAAGAATCCCGGCGCATATTCCCTGTTTCACCGCGGTGACCAGGGCGCCCATTGCCGCGTCCTTGTGCACCGTCTCCACGCCCGGAACGCGGCGCACCGCATCCACCATGCGGTCGAGAACCGGGTCGTCAAAGCCCCGGACAACGATCATGGATTTGATCCCGCAGACAGCCGCAGCCGGGGCGAGCCACTCCCAGTTTCCCAGGTGCGCGCCGACAAAGACCCCCCCCTGCGCCCGGTCAACATGTTCAAGCCCCGCCACATGAAACAGTTCGCCGGGGGTGGACGACGCAACCCTCGGAATCCATGCGAACTCGGCGGCCACCCGCCCCAGATTTCTCGCCGCCCCGCGCAGGATGCTTTTCTTCTGAGAGGGGGTCAGCGTGTCGCCGTACGCAAGGTCCAGATTGGCCATACCCACTTTCTTCAGGCGCGGCAGCACCAGAAGCGCCAGAAGGAAGAAGCGTTCGCCCAACACCCTGGAAACGGTCAGGGGAAGCGCCCCCATGAGCCGGCAGAGCAGGACTGCCGCGATGGACTGCGCCCGTTTCAGGGGGGATACTTTTGTCTTGGCGTCGCTCACGTCATGCCTCCAGCGTCACCACCTGCCCGACCTCCGGCATAAAGGTGCGCCGGCCGGCGCCGGTGTTCTCCTCCATCCACCGGACGGCGTCGGGATCCCCGTGGATGTAGACCACGTTCTCCGGCTGGATGCGGTCCACAACGTCCGCCAGCTCGGAGCGGGTGGCGTGGGCGCTGAACCGGAACTTCTGCACGTTTTCCAGCACCTTCTCCACGGGCGGCCGGTTCAACTCGAATTGGAGCGGGGCGCCGACAGGGGCGTGCAGCAGCTTGTATCCGGGGGTGTCCGGGTCGAGATAGCCCGCGAAAAAGATGCCGTGCTGGGTCTGGCGGACCATTTCCTGTGCGAGCAGGGCGGACGGGGTATTTTCCATCATCATGCCCGAGGTGGCCACAATCACGCAGGGTTCGCGCAGAAGACGCTTCACCTCGCCGGGTTCCCAGAGGTTGCCGAGGCGCTCGAAGCGCCGCAGCGGGCGCAGCTCTGCGTGGGGCATGAGCAGGTCGGAGTAGGTCTGGTAGACCTCATAGATGGCCCGTCCCAGCCCGGCGGTGTAGATGGGCGTGAAGGGAATGGCGCCCCGCTCCTGCAAGTCGGCCACAATGTTGGCGATTTCCTGCGTGCGGCCCAGGGCGAAACTCGGGATCAGGGCGCATCCGCCCCCCTGGAGCGTGGCGTTGAGCGCCCCGCCGAGGCGCTCAATCTCCTCCCGGTAGGTGCCAAAACTGTCATCGTCCGTGGCGCCCTGCGTGGACTCGATCACCAGGGTGTCCACATGGATGTCGCGGGGCAGGGGGCGGTAGCCCCCCATGAGGTGCTGCCGGGTCTTGCAGATGTCGCCGGTGTAGAACACCGTGTGTCCGGGCAGGCGCAGCAGCACGCTCCCGCCGCCCAGCACATGGCCCGCCTCGATGAACATGGCCTCCGCGCCGTCGCCGCAGGGCATTGGAAAGGGCTTCAGGAAGTCGTGATGCTCCGTTGCGCGCAGGAAATAGCCGACATCCTCATGCTCGTAGAGGGGGTAGTCGCTGATGCCCCGCTCTTTGGAGAGGGTTTCCATGACGGACACGCTGTTGTGGAGCATGCGGTCCATGATCCGCGCCGTGGCCGAGGTGGCATGCCACTTTATCCCGGGGAACATGCGCGCAAGATGGGGGGCCGCGCCGCAGTGGTCCACATGTCCGTGCGTGATGACGCACGCGTCCGGGCGGCGCGAAAGCAGGTCGAAGGCGGGCAGCGCGGCCGCGCCGTCCTTTTTGGGGTGCGTTCCGCAGTCCAGAAGGACCTGATGCCCGTTGAGGGAAACGAGGAAACTGTTTGCCCCCACTTCGCACCCGCCGCCCAGGGCGCAGAATTGTATGGTGGAACTCGAAGTCATTGGCGCGATTTTATCCGCGCGGCCCCTGTGATTGCAATGGCAGCACGGGGTTCTCGCGGCGGCTGGGGGCTTTTCCCCGGGCTATTTTGCGTGTTTCCGGCCGATTCCGCCGAAACACAGGGCGAGATGCTCGTCCGACTCGCGTTTGGTGGCCAGGCTGACGACGACGGCGACCACTGCGGAGACCGGCAGGGCGACGAACAGCGCCTCCACCCAGTTCCAGTGGATGCCGAAGACGGGCTCCGGAAGCAGGGTCGGCTTGCCGAGGAGATAGTTGGACAGAATGGCCGGAAGCGTCGTCTTGGGCATCTGGATGAACGTGATCCAGAAGAAGCCGAAGAGGAACCCCGTGCAGATGCTGGCGACGGCCCCCGCCCTGGTCATGCCCTTCCAGAACAGGGCGCCGGCATAGGCCGGAAGAAAGGCCGCGGCGCAGAGGCCGAAGAAGATCGCCGTGGCCGCCGCGATGATGCCCTCGGGAAGCACGAAACAGAGCACCACCGTCGCGACAAGGCCAAGCACGATGCCCAGCCGGGTGATCAGCACGGTGCCCGCGCCGGCTTTGGACCCCATGAGGCCCTTCTCGAAGAAGTCGCGCCCGATGGCGGTCCCCATGGTGTGGAACTGGGAGCTGAGCGTGGACATGGCCGCCGACAGCAGGGTGAGCATGAACAGCAGGCCGAACCATTTCGGGAGCGCGCCGTTGATGAAGGCGGGGATGATGGAGTCAATGTTGCCCCCAGGCACCGAGGCCAGGGCCACCTTTCCCCCATGTTCCGGCATGAGAAACCAGGCGTTGGACAGGGCCCCCGCAGTGAACGCGACGCCCGTCATGGACAGGATGAACACGCTGCCCACGAGCACGGCCCGGTGCAGCTCCTGGTCGCTCTTCACCGTCATGAACCGGACCGCGAGCTGCGGCTGGGCAAGCACGCCCAGACCCACGCCCATGACGAGGCTGGTGATGAGCGTGTAGAGCATGGGGGAGTCCTTCTTGGGCATGCGCGTCCATCCCTGGAACCCGCTCTTGGAGAGCTTGGCGATCACGAGCTGGTTCACCAGCTCGGGGTGCGCCTTGAGGATGCCGCCGACAGCCTTGGCCTCCGGAAGCTTCTCGAAGAAGGCCGCCTTCTGCGCGTCGTCCATGGCGGCGGTCTTCTTCAACTCCTCCGCCACCCCCGCAAACCAGCCGAGCAGGGCCGCGTCTTCCAGGCCGGCGGGGGCCGCCGCGCGCACTTCCGGAAGCGCCGCCTCCCACTGGGCCGCCGTGTCCGCCGGAATCACGTCCAGCTTCTTGTGCGCGTCCACCACCCCGCCGAGCTGCGCGTAGGTGTAGAAGATCAGAATGATCATTCCCACGAACATGATGCCGCCCTGCAGGGCGTCGGTGTACATGACGCCCTTGAGCCCGCCGGCGATGACGTAGGCGGCCACCACGAGGCTGGACACGGTCACGGCGACGGCGAAGTCCACCATGAACGTGGACTCGATGTAGCGCGCGATGCCGATCAGCACCGCCGACGCGTACAGGGGCATGAACACGAGGATGATCAGGGCGCAGGCGGCCTGGATGAACCGGGAGTTGAAGCGGCGCCCAAGCAGCTCGGGAAAGGTGTGGGCCTGAAGGTGCAGGCCCATGCGGCGCGTCCGCTTGCCAAACACCACAAAGGCGATGAAGATGCCCACGAAAATGTTGAACACTGTGAGCCACAGCACCCCCATGCCGTAAACCGCCGCAGCGCCCCCAAACCCGACAATGGCGGAGGTGCTGATGAAGGTCGCCCCGTAGGAGAGCGCCATGACCACCGGGTGCGCCTTCCGGCCGGCGACCAGGTAGTCGGCCGTGGTCTGGGTGGCCTTGTAGCCCCGGAAGCCCAGGTAGGCCACCGCGCAGAGGTAGAGAATCGCGAAAATGGACAAAGTCATGACACTGTTCATGGATGCGTTTCCTTCCAGATGACGACGTAGAAGTATCGGCAGGAACCCGGGTTAGAGTTCCTTGGAAATCTTGTCCTCTTCCTCTGCCCACGCGGCCGTGTCGGTGGACAGGTCCGCCTCCCCGCCCTTGTTCCAGAAGACGAGCCCATAAACCACGGAAACAAGCGTGCTTGCGATGCAGAGCACATAGGCGAGCCAAATCCAGAAATCCGGTATTCCGAGCATGATGTCTCCCTCGTTGCCGCGCGCCCTTGACCTGACAAATCTGCCAAAACTCCTCGCACGAACAGGGGTATTTTACAGATTTCGAGAATTCAAGTCAACAAAGACGTTTTCTTGCGGAAAACGCGGAGACCGCATTCCCCGCTTTTTCGAAAAGAGGAGAGGGGCGGAGAGGGGGGGGGCCGAAGGATCAGGCACCGAGTTCTTTCAGCACTTTGCGCAGAGCGGCTTTGACCCGGCGCGGGGAGGTGGCGCCGTGGGTGTCGCGCAGGCGCACCATGGTCTCCGGCGTGACCGCCTCGTAAACGTCCGGGCCGAAGGACTCCGAATGCCGCGTGTACTCCTCGAGGGAAAGCTCCGGCAGAGAGGTGTCCAGCTCGATGCAGCGGCGGACGATGCGCCCGACCACGCCGTGGGCCTCGCGGAAGGGCATGCCCTTGCGGACGAGATAGTCGGCGAGGTCGGTGGCCTCCATGAAGCCCAGGCGCAGGGCGCGCGCGACCGCGTCGCGGCGCACGGAAATGGACGGGATCATGGCGGCGTACACGGCCAGGCAGAGCTGGACGGTGTCGGACGCGTGGAAGACGGGCTCCTTGTCCTCCTGAAGGTCGCGGTTGTAGGTGAGCGGAAGCCCCTTGATGAGCGTGAGCAGGGCGACGAGGTCGCCGTAGACGCGGCCGGTCTTCCCGCGCACGAGCTCGGCGACATCGGGGTTCTTCTTCTGCGGCATGATGCTGGAGCCGGTGGTGAAGGCGTCGCCGATCTCGACGAAGCCGAACTCCTGGCTCGACCACAGCACCAGCTCCTCGCTCAGGCGGGACAGGTGCGCCATCACGAGGGAGCTGTTCGCGCAGAACTCCACCAGGCTGTCGCGGTCCGAGACGGCATCCATGCTGTTTCCGGACAGGGCGTCGAATCCGAGTTCCTTCGCCACCTGCGCGCGGTCCACAGGGTAGGGGGTGCCTGCCAGGGCGGCGGCGCCCAGAGGCATGACGTTCACGCGCCGGCGCATCTGGGTGAACCGCTCCTGGTCGCGGGCGAACATGGCGGCGTAGGCGAGCAAGTGGTGCGCGAGCAGCACGGGCTGCGCGTGCTGGAGGTGGGTGAATCCGGGCAGGATGACGTCGAGGTTCGCCTCGGCGAACCGGGCCAGGGCCAGGCGCAGTTCCCGCAGGAGGGCGACGACGGCGTCGGTCTGGTCGCGGAGCCACAGGCGGACGTCGGTGGCGATCTGGTCGTTCCGGCTGCGGCCCGTGTGCAGGCGTTTTCCCGCGTCGCCAATCTTGGCCACGAGGGCCGCCTCGATGTTGGTGTGCACGTCCTCCAGGGCGGCGGACCACGCCATGCGCCCGGCGGCGATGTCGGCGGCGATCTCCTTGAGACCGCGGATGATTTTTGCCGCGTCCCCCTTCTGGATGATGCCGCAGTCGCCGAGCATGCGCGCGTGGGCGATGCTGGCCGTGATGTCCCACGGGGCCAGCCGGGCGTCAAACGACACCGACTCGCCGAGCGTCTCCACCAGCGCGTGCGTTTTTCCCTCGAAACGTCCGCCCCAAAGCTTGGACATGAGATGCCTTCCCTGGTCGTGCGGTCCCGCGCGCGGGACGCGCTTATTTCTTGTGTTTTCCGCCCTTGGGCGCGCTTCCGCTTTCCGTCGCCTTCCGGATGATCTCGTCCACCTCCTTCAGGATGGTGGCGTGAATCTCCCTGCGGTGGTTGTCGGCGACCTTGTAGTGCTGGTTCTGCTCAAGCAGCTCCATGGTGCGCTCCGCGACCTGCCAGGCGAAATCGTGGACTTTCATGGCCGTTCCTCCGGGGGTTGGCGGACGCCATACTATAGCGCGGCGGGACGGCGCGGTTCACGCGGCCGCGTGTCAGGGGGCGCCGCCGTTGCCGCCGCCGCGCGGCCGGGGCGGCGCCGTGGGGTTGCGCCGCTCCTCCTCCAGCGCCTTGCGCAGGGCCTCGCGGAAGGCGGGGTCGCCCACGGTCTCCTGGTAGATGTCCCGCGCGCCAAGGGCGTAGTGCAGACGGATGAAGCGCAGGTCGAGCACAGCGGCGTAGAGGGCCGCCAGCAGCAGGAACAGGAAGACTCCCCAGTACCCGGCGAGCCAGAGCCAGTGCTGTTTCGGGTCCATTATCATGCCGCCGTACCAGGCCATGATCCCCGCGGCGGTCAGGCAACCCAGGGCGGCGCGCCGCCAGAACTTCTGAGTCAGATAGGGGGTTCCCTCCGGCGGTATGGTCCTGCCCGGAGGCGCCGCCGCCGGTTCCCGGTCTTTTCGCTGCTTTGGCTCCACGAAGACAACCCTCCTATGGCCGCCGGCGTTCCTTTGGCGGAACGTGCGGACCAGCGACCGGCATTATTCCGCAGGCACCGCCCGATGTCAAGTCCCCCCCCTTGTTCAGTGATTTTCCCCGGGCGCCGGTTTTCTGCATAATGTCTGCGGGCGCGGCGGAAGGACTGCCCGCGGCCAGGGCCCGAATCGGGGACGATTTCGATGCGCTATGTGAAAGTCTGCCCGCGCTGCGGGGCGGAGAACGACGAGATGGCGGAGATCTGCCTGAGGGACGGCGAGTTCCTCGGCATGGTGCCCGCGACCCCCGCGGCGCCCCCGCGGCCGGAAGCCGCGCCCCCCGCCCCCGCGGCGCCCGCCGTGGAAGCCGCCCGCGCGGACGGCGAGGATATTGTGCTGTACCTGGAGAACGCCGCCACGGGCGAGTGTTATCTGCTGCGGCCGGGGTGGGTGGTCGGGCAGGAGCATCCTGAAAACATGGCGGAGGTGCAGCTCGGGGAGCGGCCGGGCATTCAGTATGTTCACCGCAGGCACTGCCGGTTTCTTCACGGGGGGGGCGTGTGGGAGGTGGAGGCGCTGGAGCAGCCGGACTACACGAACCCCACCCTGGTCAACCGGCGGCGCGTGCCCGCGGGCGGGCGGATGGCGCTGCGCAACGGGGACAGTCTCGCCCTTTCGGGGGTCCAGTTCACGGTGAGGATCATCGCCCCATGAAGACAGTGCGCCTGTGCGGTGTGACGGATCCGGGCGTGAAGCGCTCCGAAAACCAGGACATGCTCCTGCTCGGGCGCGTGGTGAAGAACGCGGGGTACCTGGAGATGTCCTTCGCGGATAACGACGACTTCATGGTCCGCTACGGGTTTCTCGCCGCCGTGGCCGACGGGCTGGGGGGCCACGCCTCGGGCGCCCTGGCCGCCCGCATCGCCCTGCGCGGCATGGACCAGCAGTTCTACGGCGCCGAGAAGAACGGGCAGTGGCCCCCGACGCTCGCCGCCCTGCGCCAGGGGGGCGACCGGGGCAATTTCATGGTCCGGCAGGTGTCCGGGGCGAAGCCGGAGCACGCCGGCATGGGGTGCGTGATCGCCGGGGTGTGCATGCTGGGGGCGGAGTATGTGGTCTTTCACGCAGGCGACAGCCGGGTGTGCCGGTTCCGGCGGGGCGTGCTGCGCCAGCTCACGGAGGACGACACGGTGGTCGGCATGGCAGTCCGGGAGGGACAGCTTACGCCGGAGCAGGCTTCCTCCAGCACGATGCGGCATGTCGTGACCAACGGGATCGGCACGGCGTCCTTCACCATGCACGTGTCCGAGCCGCAGACCGCGCGGTCGGGCGACGTGCTGCTGGTCAGTTCCGACGGGCTCCACGATGTGGTGTCCATTGAGGACACGGAGCGGGTGCTGTCGGAGCGGGCCCCTCTTCTGGACCGGGCGAACCGCCTCAAGAACCTCGCCCTGGACGCCGGGGGTCCGGACAACATCTCCATTGTCCTGGTGGAGTACAGCGGCGGCGAGCCGGAACCGGAGCCTGAATCGTGACCGACGGCGCCGACAAGAGGGGAAACGGGGAGGAACCCAGGTTGACGGAGCGTTTCCCCGAAGAACGCGCCACCGAGCGGTTTGACGAGCCGCGCGCGACCGCGCGGTTCGAGGAGGCGGCCTCCGCAGACGCCGTTCCCCGGTCCGCGCCCGCACCCGGCGCGCTTGTTCCGGGAGAGACGGTGGACGGGCGGTACCGGGTGGAGGAGGGCCCCGTCGGCGATCCGTCGGGGGAGGCCATGGTCTACCGCTGCGCCGACCTCGAGGGCGGGGGCGCGGTCGCGCTGAAGCACTACCACGAGAAGATGTCCCCCAAGGCCTCTGTCGTCACGCAGCTTTTGTCCATCCGGCACCGGGACATAGTGGCCATCCGCGGATGGGGCGTGTGGGCCGGGCGGGCCTACGAGGTCATGGACTACTGCGAGGGGGGAAGCCTGGCGGACTTCATGCCTTTTGACGAGGAGACGCTGCGGCGGGTGTGCCGCAGTGTGGTGCGCGGGCTGCACCACCTGCACCAGAACGGGATCATCCACCGGGACATCAAGCCCACGAACCTGTTTTTCCTCGACGCCGGCCGGACCGACATCGTCATCGGCGATTTCGGCGTGAGCTCCATGATGGAGTCCGGCGAGCGCGTGCGCAAGACGGCCAGCGCGCACTTCTTCACCCTGGACTACGCCGCCCCCGAACTGCTCGACGGCAAGGAGGTCGGCCCCAAGACGGACTACTACGCCCTGGGCGTCACGCTGCTGCACCTGCGGGCGGGGCGGTCGCCCTTTCAGGGCATGGACCGCACCGCCGTGCTCGGCGCGCATTTCCGGGGCCGGGTGCCGCGGCCCGAGGGCATGTCCCCCGCCTTCGCGCGGCTCATCAGCGGCCTGCTGCGCGTGAGCCCCGAATCGCGCTGGGGCTACGCCCAGGTGCGTGCGTGGGTCAAGGGCGAGCCCGTCTTCACGGACGAGGGGGTTCCCGACCGCGAGGAGGTGGCCGCCGGCCGCCGCGTTCCCTACCGCAGCCTGCCCGAAATCACCACGCCCCGGGAAATGGCCCGGCGGATGGGCGACTTCGACGTGAAGCGGGACATGTTGCGCGGATTTGTCTCCCAGTGGGTCATGCTCTTCGACACCGGCCTCGGGAAAGAGGTCGCCCGCATCGAGGAGCAGTACGCCGACCACCTGGACCTCGGCGCCTTCAAGCTGAAGTACCTGCTCGACCCGACGCTCCCCCTGGAGTTTGGCGACAGCCAGGCGGTGAACATTGAGCAGCTGGTCACCCTGCTGGCCGCCCCCTTCCTGTCCAGCCGGGACGAGCTGGTGAAACTGTTCCGCGCGGGATGCATCGAAATCTGGGTGAAGGCCCTGGGGGGCGACCCGGCGGCGGTTGAAACCCTCGCCCGGCGCATCCGGGACGTCCGGGTCCGCGTGAAGGATTCCGATGTCGCCCTGTTCGCCCTCATGCACACCCTGGACCCCGCCCGGCCGATGGCCTTCGGACCCGCGCGCGTCAAGGCCCCCGAGGAGCTTCCGGGGCTGATTCAGGGCAATCCCGCGCAAACCGGCAGGCTGGTCAACCACCTGTTCAGCGGACGCCTCGCCGAGTGGATGCGCGCGGTGTTTCCGGACCGCGCCGAGGATGCGGCGTTTTTGGACCGCTGCGTCCGGGAGCACACCCGGGCCGACGCGGAACTGGCGGTCTTCCGCTTCTGCTGCCATTTCGACCCGGAGACCCCTTTCCGTCTGGGCATTTCCACCGCCGCCACGCCCGCCGAGCTCTCCGCCGTCATCGCGCGCACGCCCCAGAGCATGCAGGACGGCGCGCGGATGCTGTCCCGCGGCTGGATCCGCGCCTGGCTTGTTGATACGGGGCGCATGAAGGACACAGCGGCCTTTGACGAGGTGATCGCCGATCCCGTCTCCTCGTGGAGCCGGAAGCTGGAGGCGGTGCTCAAGCTGCTCAACCCCGACATGGGGGGGCCCGTCGTGCTGGCCGACGCGGAGGAGCTGGACGGCGGGCGGCTCACGGTGGAGGACACGGGGACTGTCCGGGTGAACATTTTCAACGGCGGCCGCGGCCACCTCTCCGGCACGGTCATCCTCGAGACGGTCTCCGCCGGGTTCGCCATGGCCGATGTGACCATCGAGGGCAACGCCGTCACGGCGGTGGTGCATTTGACGGGGCAGGGGTTGGAGCCCGGATCCCGGCAGGACGCGCGTATTGTCGCCGAAACCAACGGGGGACGTCTCGTCATCCCCGTCCATTTCGAGGTGGCCCGGCCCGGCTGGCGCGCCCTGGGAAGAACGCTGCGGTCCGGCCTGGTCGTTGCGGCGGTCATGGGCCTGTTCCGGCTTACCGTCGCCGCGGTGGACCCCGCGCGGAACCTGATGGTCGTCCCCTGGCCGCGCGGTGATGAGGTTCTTCGGGGGGACAGGGTTCTTGCGTATCTCGTGCTCCTGATGCTGCTGACCAACGCGGTCATCGTGGGGGGGCTGTGTCTGATCTCTGTGATCCGCCTGAACCGGTCCGGCGACGGCGGGGAGGGCGGCGGATGAACTCCTCCCGCCTTCTAGCGCATCTGCTGATCACCGGGGGATTGCTGGTGCTGACCGGTGTGCTGACCATTTTCACCGCGGGACTGGACAACGCGGGGAACTACGCCCTGTCCGTGCTGGCCACGGTGGACCGCGTCCTCGCGTTCCTGACCCCCTTTCCGGCCTTTGTCTCCTGGGCACTGGTCGGACTGGCAATCGGCGCCTTCGCCCACTTCTTCATGTGGGAGGCGCGCCACTTCAGCCGGGGGCAGCAGCGCGCCGTGGGCGCGGCGGGGCTTGCGCTGCTGGTGCTCTATTTCATCGCGCTCCCCCTGTTTCATTCCCTCAATCCCGAGCGCGAATCGCCGAGGGGGCCCTGGTGGCGGGCGGACTCCCGGCGCGCGCCGGGCACGCTCCGCGAATTTGACGGAATCATGTTCGTCTGGGTGCCCTCCCCGCTGGAAGGCGCGGTGGTGGGAAGCCCGCCGGACGAGACGGGACGCCAGCCGGAGGAGACGCAGAGGCCCGTCTCGTTCAGGCGCGGATTCTGGATGAGCCGGGACGAAATCACCTGGGAGCAATACTGCCAGATGTGTCCCGAGAGCGGGGAAAGCCTTGTTCCCGGCCGGGAGCAGTTTCCGGCCATCGGCTTGACGTTTGAACAGGCGGAGGAATTCGCGCGCAGGCTCTCCCAAAAAGGCGGGGGGAGCTGCCGCATTCCCCGGGAGGATGAGTGGGAGCATGCATGCAGGGCGGACGCGAGAAGCGCCTATTCGTTCGGTCATTTCCCGAGCGTTCTGGGGGAATACGCCTGGTACCAGGGGAACAGCGGGGACGGCCCCAAAGAGGTGGGCGGGCTCAAACCAAACGCCTGGAACCTGCGGGACATGCACGGGAACGCCGCAGAATGGTGCGTTCCCATCCTGGCCGGAGCGCAGGTGTACCGGGGCGGGAGCTGGAAAAGCACGGGAACCCAGTGCCGCTGCGCCGCCCGGGGCCTCTATTCCCCCGGCGAACTGACACTCCCCGATGATGTGGGCATCCGATTGGTGCGGGATCCGTGACTCTCTGCCCCCCGCCTACTTTTCCGCCTTCGTCTTGAAGTGCTCCTCGAAGAAGCGGAGCATGAACCACTGGCAGCGGAGGTTAACCTCCTTGGCGATGTCCATGGTGTGGGGGTAGCCGTCCAGCCGGTCATAGGTCACGGGCACCTTCAACTCCTTGAGCTTTTCAAAGAGGATGTCGCTCTGGGAGACGGGCACGGTGGTGTCTATGGTCCCGTGGAGGATGAGCGTGGGCGGGTCTTTGGGGTCGAGATGGAACCACGGCGAGGCCAGCTTGTACTGGTCGGGGATTTCATCGTAGGTCTTGCCCCCGAAAAAGCCGAGCACGGTGGGGTTGCCGCGGTGTTCGGGCAGGGTGATGTCCACGGGGCCGTAGAGGTCCACCACGGCGTTCACCGCGCTGCTGAACTCCGCGTGGCCGCCGTTCCCCTCCAGTTCCGGCACGCCGGCGGAGTAGCCGAGCATCATGGAGAGGTGGCCCCCCGCCGACCCGCCGATGGCGGCGATGCGGTTGGGGTCAATGGTGTATTTTTCGGCGTTGGCGCGCATCCAGCGGACGGCGCACTTGGCGTCCTGCACGCAGGCGGGGAAGACGGCCTCGCCGATCAGCCGGTAGGAGATGGACACAACCACGTAGCCGCGCGCGGCGAAGCGGACGCAGTAGTACTTGTAGTCCTTCTTGCCGCCGTTCTTCCAGCCGCCGCCGTGGATGAACAGGAGGCCGGGCGCGGGCTTGTCCAGGTTCTTCGGCAGATACAGGTCGAGCAGGAGGGGCCGGTCGCCCACGCGCCCGTACTCGACATCCGGAATCATCTCCACAGAGTCGGGCACGGGAATCTCCCCGTTGATGTCGAGCAGCGTCAGGAGACCGCCCGCCGCCGCCAGCATGAGCTGCTTGTCGTCCGTGAACCCCGTGGGCACGGCGGGCGGTTCGGGGGCCGCAAGGACGGCCTCCTCCTGCGGGTCCAGGGCCGTGGCGAGGGGCTGGAGCAGCAACAGGGCTGCTGCCAGCAGGAGGGCCACAGGAATCGGCATGTTTTTCATGTTCTCATCTCCGATGTTGGGAGGAAAGCGGCCTTGTTAGACACGGGCAAGTTCCACGATGGTTTCAAGGTGCGGCGTGTGCGGGAAAAGGTCCACAGCCTCGGCGTCCACCACCCCGTAGGCGGGCGCGAGGAGGGCCAGCTCCGAAGCCAGCACGCGGGGGTTGCAGGACACATAGACCAGGCGCTCCGGGGCAAGCTCCAGCAGGCGGCGGATGGTCTTGGGGTTCATGCCGCAGCGCGGCGGGTCGGTGACCACCAGCGCGCCCAACGGCAGTCCGCCGTCCTCGCGGAGCCGGCGCAGGTGGTCCGGCACGGACTCCGTGATAAAGTCCACATTGTCCACGCCGTTCTCGGCGCAGTTGACGCGTCCGTCCTCGGAGGCGGCGGGCACATTCTCCACCGAGCGCACCCCGCTCACCAGGTCGGCGCAGACGAGGGCGATGCTGCCCATGCCGCCGTAGAGGTCGTACAGCACCCCGGGGGCCAGCCGGCGCACCCGCGCCCGGATGCGCCCATAGAGGCGCTCCGCGCCCAGCGGGTTGGTCTGGAAGAAACTCATGGGGGAGATGCGGAAGTCCAGCCGCCGAAGCGGTCCGGGCGCGCACGGGCCGGAAAGATGCTCGGCCGGCGTGGTGCAGGTCCCGTGACCCGGAGACTCGGCGATCTCCAGCGTTTCCGTGATGTGCGGCGCCCCGTGGAGCAGCTCCAAGGTGTCCGCCTGCGCGTTGTCGGCGGTGCCCTCGCGGGTGCCCCGCCAGACCGAGCACGGGCCGAAGGCCCCGAGGACCGCCTCCACAAAGGGGGCGGTGTCCATCGGGCCGGAGGCGGTGATGAGCACCACCATGCGCTCGCCCGACCGCTTGGCGTCGCGGACCAGCAGGGTCTTCAGGAACCCGCCGCCCCGGCGCGTGTCAAAGGCCTGCAACCCGGAGCCCGCGGCCCACTCCCGCGCGGCGGCGAAGAGCGGCGCCGTGCCCTCAGGCCCGATCAGGCACTCGTCCACCTGCATGGGCCAGAACCACTTGCCCCGGCGCTTGTATCCCAGCACCGTCTCGCGGACGAAGCTTTCTTCGGGCGGCGTCTCGTACCATTGCGGCGTGAACACCGGGTCTATCTTGTTCCGGTAGTGCCACACCACGGGCGAGGGCGTCACGGGGAGTTCCCCGTCGTAATGGGGGAGCAGCAGCTCCCGCAGGGCGGCCTGTTTGGCTTCCACCTGTTCGGGATAGGGGACGTCCTGCGCGGCGCAGCCGCCGCAGAGGCCGAAATGGACGCATTGGGGCGGCAAAGCCTACTCCTTCGCCCGGAGTTCTGCAAGGAGTCCGGCGACCGTGCCGGACCAGGAACAGTGGGCGCAGTTGATGAGGGTGTCAGCGGACAGGGCGGGCGCGGCGTCGGGCGGGGCGACCCCTGCGGGGCGCCCGGTACTGTCTAGGGAAAAGAAGATCATGGTGCCGTTCTGGTTCACGTAGAAGGTTCGCGCCCCGCAAACGGGACAGGAAACGGTGCTTTCTAGGGCGTTCTCTGCGGTCATCGGTTCACCCCCGCGCGGGCGGAGGTCACCGTGCCGCCGCCGTTGGGATCATACCCCAAGCAGGGAGGCCAGTTCCTCAAGGGCCGTGATGGTCGCATGCGGCGTGAGGTCGCCGGGCTGCTCGGGAAAATGCTCCGGGGGAATCCACCGGCGGAAATGAACGGCCTGCATGCCCGCGCGGCGCGCGCCCTGCACGTCCGCCAGCCAGTTGTCCCCCACGAACAGCACCGCTTCCGGCGGCAGGGCCAGCGCGTCGAGCGCGGCCCGGAAGACATCGGGGTGGGGCTTGCACAGGCCCAGGTCGCCGGAGACCAGCGCATGCTTCAGAAAGGGGGCGATGCCGGTGTCGTCCAGACTGGCGCGGATGGCGTCGCCATCGGGGTAATTGGACAGCAGGGCCAGACGGTAGCGGGCGGAAAGCCGGGCCAGCACGTCCAGCACTTGGGGCTCCCCCCGCACCACGCGCACAAACGCCTCCTGGCGCACGGCGATCAGGCGGTCCAGTGTTTCGGCGGAGGGCTCCCTGCCGTAGACCTCCCGGATGAGCCCGGCGGTCATCTCGCGGACATCGTTTTCGCGGTAGGACGGCGGGTCGCCCTGATAGGGGAACATGCGGTCGGCATCCCGGCGGGCCTTGTACTGCGCCGGGTCGGGCGGCCCGAATTCGGCCGTGACCGCCTCCAGCAGCAGGGCGTCAAACTGGTCCACCTGCTCCCGCCCGAAGGCGATGAGGGTGTTCCCATAGTCAAAGACAACAGCCTTCACAGGGGTGGGGTCAAGCAGCATGGTCACTTCCGGAGGGGTTGGGTCAGGGACGCAGTTCGGCCTGCGCGAGGTCGTCCAGCTCGTCCTGAATGCTTTGGGTCACCGGGAACCGGAACCCCGTCTTCGGGTCGAGGTCCAGCTCCAGCACTTTCATGGCCACGGGGTGCTGGTCCCGCTTCCACTGGCTCTGCACAAAGCGCCGCCCGAAGTCCGCCGTCCAGGCCCGAAGCTGGGCCGGTGTGTGGTCCGGGTGCCTGCGGCAGACAATGCGCCAGCAGTCGGCGAGGGAAAGGCGCTTGCGCGCGTAGAGGTACAGGAGGTCGTCCAGAACGGCGTAGGGCATGAGGTCCTTCTCGTCCTGCTGGTCCGGGGCGAGTTCGGCACTGGGCGGAATGGCCAGCACCTTCGCCAGCGCCTGGATGCCGTCCCGTTTTGCAAGGTGCTCCAGCAGCTCCGACACGACGGTCTTGGGCACGTTGGCGATGGGGGAGTAGCCGCCCTGGTTGTCGCCGCCCGTGGTGCTGTAGCCCACGGCCGCCTCGCTGAGGTTGGAGGTGACCAGCAGGAGGCCGCCCGCGCTGTTGCCCCAGTTGAGCATCATCGCCCCGCGCACGCGGGCCTGGAGGTTCTGCCTGGCCATGGGCGTCACGCGGTCCTCGTCCCCCGCCATTTCCGCCGCCTTGCGCAGCGCAAGGTCGGCCTCGGAGTTGATGCTGACCACTTTGAACGGCACCCCGAGCTCCTCCGCAAGGGAGCGGGCCGCGTCGAGGGTCGCGCCGCTGCTGAAGGCCTTGTTCGGCAGATAGACCGTGGCCACCCGCCCGGCGAAGCGCGCGGCCTCGGCGCCGCCCTTGAGGAGCTTGGCGGCGCGCACGGCCATCAGCAGGCACAGCGCGCTGTCGCGGCCGCCGGAAAGGGCGATCAGGAACCGCTCGAATGCGCCGACCTTCTCGAAATAGTCGCGCAACCCCAGCGAGAGCGCGTCAAACAGCTCGTCGAGGGCCGCCTCCCTGCCGCAGGGCCGGCTCGCGGGGAGGGCGGGGAAATAGAACGCGCGGGGCATCTGCGCGGCATACTCGTCCACCGGTGCCGGCCTGTGGGGAATGTCCGTGCAGTCCACGAGGTGTCCGTTGGCGCAGGTCAGTCCCTTGACGGCGTCCTGGCGCCAGGTGGTGTTCTCGGCGCGGGCGCGGACCACATCGTCGAGGTCCACCACGCCGGTCGCCAGCGTGTGGTAGTCGGAGGAGAGGACGGGGCCCTCGCAGACGAGGCCCTCCGGGGTGGCGACCAGGCCGCCGCCGTCGAAGACCATGCGGCTGGAGTCGCAGCCGAGCAGGTTGGCGTAGGCGTACACCACCTTCAGCGTGTCCGCCGCGCCGAGCACGAGGCGCTTGCGGGCCTCGTTCTTCAGGGGGGTGAAGGGGGAGGCGCTGGGGTTGCAGATGACCTCCGCGCCGAGGCGCGCCCGCTCGCGGCCGGGGGAGTCGGAGCTCCACAGGTCCTCGCAGATCTCCGCCGAGACCAGCCCGAAGGGCATGCGGAACACGAGGTCCCCGGCGGGCACGCCGTTGATCTCGGTGACGCCGCCCGGCCAGGCGGTCCAGTTGCGGCCCTCGTAGAAGATGCTGTACGTGGGCAGGTACTTCTTAAGGACCAGCCCGCGGATGCGGCGGTCGCCCACGAGGGCGGCGGCGTTGAAGTTCATCGCCCCGACGCGGACCGGGAGGCCGAAGAAGACGCTGATGCCCGCGCACTCCTCGGCCAGCTCCGCCAGGGAGGCCCAGCTGCACCGCGCCACGTCGGGCCAGTAGATGCGGTCCTCCAGGCTGTAGCCGGAGATGCACAGTTCGGGCAGCGCCAGCAGGTGGGTGCCGCAGGCCTTCGCCTGCCTGACGATCTCGCGCAGCCGCCGGGCGTTTCCGGAGAAGTCGCCCACCTTGACCGAAACCGAGGCGACGCCGATCTTTACCAATCTCATCGTGTCCGTGCTCCCGTGCGCGCGCCGGCGGTCAGGCCAGTTCCGGATGCGTCATCATGTGCTCTTTGAGGGCGCCCAGTTTCTCCGAAAGCAGCACCCGGTAGATCTCCGGGTTCCGCAGGCGCTTGTGCTCCTCCGGCAGGGCGGCCATCTCCCGCTGTGCCCGGTCGCGGGCCGCCTGGTACCCCCCGGCGGGGGCGGTGCGGCGCCCCTCCGAGAAGACGGTCTCCAGCAGCGGCTCGGTCCGCGCCACGCCCTCAATGGCCGCGGGGAGGTGCGGATTCTTCTGCCGGCGTCCGGCAACGGTGCCGGAGCCCGGCAGACACTCGTCCTCCAACGCGAGCACGTCGCCCAGCGGGCGGCCCTCGGCGTCAAAACAGCGCAGGATCTGCTTGCGGCCGGGGTCCGTGGCCTTGTCCGCGTTGGAGCTCAGCTTCATGCGCGGCTGCCACCCGCTGTCGGCGTTCATAATCGCCGTCAGCTTGTAGACCCCGCCGAGGGCGGGGCAGTCGAAGGCCGTGATGAGGTGGGTGCCCACGCCCCACGCGTTGATCTTCGCGCCCTGGCGCTTGAGGTCGGCGATGAGATCCTCGTCGAGGTCGTTGGACGCGACGATAAGCGGGTCGTTCAGCCCCGCCTCGGCCATCATGCGGTGCGCCGTCTTGCTGAGCTTCGCCAGGTCCCCGGAGTCGAGCCGGATGGCCGGGCGCGCGTTCACGCCCTGTTCCCGGAGTTCCCTGAAAACCGTGATGGCGCTGGGAATGCCGCTTTTCACGGGGTCGTAGGTGTCCACCAGCAGGATGCAGCGGTCCGGGTACTGCCGGGCGAAGGCGCGGAACGCCTCCAGCTCCGACGGGAAGCTCATGACCCAGCTGTGGGCGTGGGTGCCCGCCACGGGGACGCCGTACACCTTGCCCGCGAGGACGTTGGACGTCGAGGCGCAGCCGCCAATGCAGGCGGCGCGCGCGCCGAGCACCCCGCCGTCGGGGCCGTGGGCGCGGCGCAGGCCGAACTCCATGACCGGCTCGCCCCCGGCCGCCTGGCACACCCGCGCCGCCTTGGTGGCGATGAGGGTGGGGTAGTTCATGAAGTTGAGGAGGGCCGTCTCAAGCAGCTGGGCCTCCAGGATGTTTCCCTCCACCTGGACGACGGGCTCAAAGGGGAAGGCCAGCGTGCCCTCGGGCAGGGCGCGCACCGCGCACTGCGGGGAGAACGCGCCGAGGTACTCCAGGAAGTCGTCGCCGAACACGCCCAGCGAGCGCAGATACGCGATGTCCGAGTCCGTGAAGCGGAGGTGTTCGAGAAAGTCGAGGAAGACTTCGAGGCCGGCGGTCACCGCGAACCCCGTGTGGGGGGGCAGCGCGCGGAAGAAGTAGTCGAAACTCACCCGCTGGCCCGTGCGCCCCTCGCGCCACTGGCCGGCCATCATGGTCAGCTGGTAGAAATCCGTGAGGAGGGCCGTGCCCTCGCGCCGGAACCATCCCGCGGAGGGGTCGTTCATAGCAGGTCTTCCGTCACCGGCAGGTCCACGCCCGCCGCCGTGAGTTCCGCAAACACCGCGTCGGACTGGTCCGGGTTCACCGCCTGCACCGCGTCCCGCACCACCGCCGCGGAGAATCCGAGGCGCACCGCGTCGAGGGCCGTGGACCGCACGCAGTAGTCCAGTGTCAGACCCGCCACGTACACCCGGGTCACGCCGCGCCTGCGCAGCTCGTCGGCCAGGCGGGTTCCCTCGAAGGCGCTGTACGCCTCGCTGCCGGGATCGTCGCCCTTGTTGATGAAGATGGCGTCCAGCGGCACGCGCAGGTCGCCGCGGAACTCCGCGCCGGGCGTGTCCTGCACGCAGTGGACGGGCCAGCTCCCATCGCGGAACTCCGGCGGGAACCCGAAACTGCAGTGGTCGGAGGGGTGCCAGTCGCGGGTGAAGGTCACATGGCGGAACTTGTCCACCAGCCGGTTGATGGGGCCGACCACCGTTTCGCCCCGGGGCACGGCCAGCGCGCCGCCCGTGCAAAAGTCGTTCTGAACGTCCACCACCAGCAAAGCGTCTGTCTCGAGGGGTTTCAAATCTGGGGCTCCTCACTGCGGCATGCAAGGGCATACTCTACAATTTTGAGATGGTCGAACGCCAGCGGAGGGAGCGTGTCCACGGGAAACCACGCCGCCTCACGGGCGTCGTCGCCCCCGCGAACCCGGGCCTCCGGAGGGGCTTCGCCGGTGTAGACAACCGAGATGGTGTGGCCGCGCGGGTCGCGGCCCGGGTCGCCGAAGGCGTGCAGCTGGCGCAGCGCCACGCCCTCCAACCCCGTTTCTTCCGCCAGTTCCCGGGCCGCCGCCGTTTCGAGGGGCTCGTGCTCCTCCACAAACCCGCCCGGCAGGGCCCAGCGCCCGGCGAAGGGGGCCCGGTCCCGGCGGATCAGCAGAATCTCCGGGCACCCCCCCGCTCCCGGGCGGAACACCACCGCGTCCACCGTGACGTTGGGCCGGGGCCAGGAATAGGTGTGCGTTTTTCGTTTCTCCATGCGGATAGTATAGGACATTGGCGGCGCGCGGCGGCCGGCTGTCACCGGAAACCGTTCCGGTGGGTCAGAAAGGGGGGCGGGAAACGGACCGAACCCGTTGACGGAGGCTTGCATGGTCGGAGCGTTGTTGCTGTGTGTCGTTGCGCTGGGAAACGGCGCCCTGACGCCGTTGGATCCCCCGAAAGCCGGGGGCTGGACGGAATTCGAGGTTGGCGGCGTGGAGGCGGGGGAGCAGAACCCCTGCGATCCGGACCAAATTGCCGTTGACGTGGTGTTTTCCCCTGAAGGCGCGCCGACGCTGCGTGTGCCCGCGTTCTGGATGCGGATGGGCGAGAATCCCGGCAGTTGGCGGGTGCGGTGGCAGGCCGAGTCGCCGGGACGGGTGGCGTACACGGTCCACGCCGGCCTGGATGGGGCGGCCTCGGCCACTGTCGGCACCGGGGAGTTCACGGTGGCCTCCGGAGAGCGTCCGGCGATGCGGCGCGTCCGGGTGGAGCCCACGAAGAGGCGCTGGTTCCAGCGGGACGACGGCACCCCGCTGGTCCTGCTGGGGGCCAATGTGTGCTGGGGGCGGCTGGAGGACTACGAGACCTGGCTGGACGGCATGGCCGCCGCCCGCATGAACTGCACGCGCCTCTGGATGTGCCCCTTCGGCTTCGGGATTGAGGACCGGCCCGGCTCCCGGCTGAACTACGATCAGGACAGGGCGACGGCACTGGACGCGGTGCTGCGCTTGGCTGCGGCGCGGGGCATTTATGTCATGCTCTGTCTGGATTTCCACGGCATCTTCCAGGATGCCCCCGACATGTGGGGCGGCAACGACTTCTGGCCCTCGCACCCGTACAATGCCGCAAACGGGGGGCCGTGCGAAGAGCAGAACGACTTTTTCACCCACCCGGAGGCGCGGGCGCTCTACCAGAAGCGGCTCCGGTACATCGTGGCGCGGTGGGGGGCCTCTCCGGCGGTTTTCGCCTGGGAGTTCTTCAACGAGTACGACAATGTCTTCCCCAAGCTGCGGCGGCCCGACGTGATCCAGTGGCACGGGGACATGGCGGCGTTTCTCAAGAGGACAGACCCCTGGCCGCGGCCGGTGACCACCAGCCTCACCGGGTCGTTGGAGGACCAGGGCCTGTGGGCGTTGCCCGGACTGGACATTGCCCAGTACCACCTGTATCTGGGCGAAAAGAGCGCCCCCGCGGGGCTGCGAATCCGGGAGATCGTGCGGCGGTTTCATGAGCGGTACGACAAACCCATGCTTTTCGGAGAGTACGGCGTGAGCTTCCGCGGACCGGGCACGGAGGAGGATCCGCTTCTGCGTGGCGTCCGGCAGGGGGTATGGAGCGCGCTGCTTTCGGGCAGCGCGGGCACCGTGTTTCCGTGGTGGTGGAACCATCTTCACCCGCGCGGGGGATGGGGGACATGGGCGGCCCTCGCCCGTTTCCTGGAGGGGACCGGGGTGGGCGGCCCCGGCTGGGCACCGGTGGAGGGGGCCACGGCGGTCATCGTGGGGCCGGACGGAACGCCGGGGGCGCCATGTGACGTGTTCGCCCTGGCCAACGGCGCAAGCGCCTTGGCGTATGTGGTGGACCCCGCCTGCCACTATCCGAACGGGGCGACGGCAACAGATCCGGCACCGGTGCGCGCGCGGCTGTCGCTGCCCATGACGCCCGCGCCCGGCGCGGTGAGGGTGGAGGTATGGGACCCTGTGAAAGGGGAGAGGGTGTCCGGCATCTCCCTGCCGCGCGGCCCGGAAACGTTGGAGGTGCTGCTGCCCTTCGCCGTGGACTGCGCGGTGCGCGCGCTTCCATCCGACGAATGAACGGGCCGCAGTGCAGTTGCACAAATGGGGGCTTTTCGGGTATGATAGCGGGTGTCAACCCCCGTGCCCGGGTGGTGGAATTGGCAGACACGCTAGACTAAGGATCTAGTCCCTCACGGGGTGCGAGTTCAAGTCTCGCCTCGGGCACCATTTCTTATCCCCCCACAGCGTAACGGTTTACAGCTCTTTCACGTTGCGCGGTACTCTCCCCCCTGTTCTACTCCCAGTAGCCAATAATGCCCAAGAATCGCGCCACAACGCGAAAGGGAAAAGGCATGTTGACTCTATTCAGGCGGGGCGGGGCGTGGTGGTTTCGTCTGCGGCTTTCAAGCGGCCTCGACATGCGCCGCAGTACCGGGGAAGGGGACAAGGGAAGGGCGGAGCTTGCGGCCTTGCGCATTGTCGCGGGGCTGGAACAGGACGGCCTCCGGCCCGCGCGCCGTCCCGGCGTCTCCCTCTCCCAGTTGGAGGCAAGGCACGCGGAATGGGCGGCAACGCGCCACACCCCAAAAAGTAGACTGCGGACGGGATACGCATTTCTTGCCTTGTCCCGGTTCATGCGCGCGGACGTGCTTCCCGCAGACCGTGACGCGCAAGACTTCATTTCAGCACGGGCGCGGGACGTGTCCCCCATTACCGCAAACGGCGACTTGCGCACCCTGCGGGCCGCGTTCAATGTGGCGGTTTCCTGCGGCTGGATAGCGGAGAATCCTTTCCAGAAGGTAAAGGCAATCCGAGTCCCCAAGACAGAGCGCGCAACGCTTGACGCCGGGGGCCTCCGGGCGGTTCTGGACATGGCGCGGGACATGGGCGGGGACATGGACATTGCGGTCCACCTCGCGGGCCTCGCGGGCCTCCGGGCCGGGGAAGTGGCGGCGGCGTCCTGGGATTGGTTCGACTTCACCGCCGGGACAATAACCGTCCGTTGTGATTCCAGATTCACGCCGAAGGGGAAACGCTCGCGGACGGTCCCCTTGCACCCGGAGCTTGTCGCCTGTCTCCTGCGGCATAGGCGCGACTTGGGCCGCGTGCTCCGGGCGGAGTCCGTCCCCCGGAAGCCTTGGAAGCTCATACAGGACACCCTCGCGCCCGGTGTGTGCTTTCACGGCCTCCGGCACAGTTGCGCCTCGTTATGGGCGGCAAACGGCGTCCCGCCTTTCCTGATACAGGCATGGCTTGGGCACAGCTCTATCAGCACAACGGAGGGATATGTGCATTGCGCGGCGATTGTTGACCCGCGTTTCAGTTTCGGATTGCCGGAAGCTCCGGCGCAACGCGAAAGGGCATGACATGGACAAGGCAAGGTTTCAAGAAATGGCGGAAGTGACGGGGATTTTCAACGGGGACAGCCTAACAATTGAAGAGGTGCGGGCGTACCTCACAACGGACAACATGTCCGCCATGTTTCCCGGGGAGCCGCCCCGCTACACGGAGGCGGAGCTTGCAGGGTTCGCGGCGGAGGTTGTCCGCGCGTGGTGTGTGATAGAATAGCAGCACCCGCAGGCAGGCCCCCACTTGCACGCGGGAAAGGGCGCGGGGTTTGTCAAATGTCCCCGCGCCCTTGCTACGTCTGGACGTGTCCACACCACACCCGGCCACCGTTCGGCCCGTGGCGGGCCTGTACGGCGGCGCAATCGCTACCCCTTGCGCCTGATGCTGGGCGTCGCCATTTCTCGCGGTTCTGGCCTGACGCCGTGCGCCTCCAAGTATCCAACGGTCGTATCCGTCCGCCTAGTCCGCGCGGGGTTGTGTCGCGTTACCTTTACACGCCGTTCCGGTTCCGGTGGCGGCACCTCCCGGAGCACCTCGGCGTTGAACACCTTCCCGCAGGACAGGCACCGCCTAAATCCCGGTTTGTCATTGACTGCGGCACTGTGCCATGATCCGCAGAAGCACTTGCGCCGGGGGGCCATGCGGACACCCTCGGCGGTGACGGACTCGGAAGTTTTCAGCATGGGATTACCCCTTGTAAAGTGCGCCTTACACAATGGCGGCGCGGTTATCATGGCGTTATGTATACCGTAATGTCTTTTTGTGTCGGTATGCAAAATGTTTGCGTAGTTGGCAGGGAAAGCCTCTCAGCCCCTCCCCCCCTAGGAAGGACCCGCCATTTTTTCCCAGTGCCCCAGCAAGGCACCATATAGGCCCATGACGGGCATTTAGTATCTTTTGGGGGTCTGCATACGTCCGGCATGTTTGCGCGCCTCCTGCGGCTTTATACGGCGTTCTATTTATCCGGCGGGGGGTTGGACCCCGACCGGGGGAGAGGCATAAAGGGCCTTCCCAGACGAAGCGACTGAAAGCGTTAGTTGATGGGCACCGTCGCGCCTCGCAGGCGCAACACCACCTCATGCAGAAGCGGCGCAGAACCGGGGAGAGATACGCGGGACACGCGGCACCGTGCAATCAGGTCTACGGCGTGATCGGGCAGCAGCTCGGCCAGCGCGCGGTATTCACTTTCAGCGGCAGCGGTGCGCGGGCTACCGAGTTCGTCCGCGCCGATGGCGGCGGCGCGCTGTAGCAGGTCCACAGCCTCGCGCACCATGTCACGGCGGGCACCCTCGGCGGCCAGCGCGGCGCGGTGGTCTTCGGTCTGCGCGTCACGGAACGGGCTTCCGGGACGGTGGGCACCTTCGGCCAGGTCGCGCAGCACGGCGGCAAGGTCGGACTCCAGAAGGGAAACGGCCATGCGCCGGGACTCGCGGTCAGCTTGGGCGGCTTCCCAGCGGGTGCGCGGCGTCTCCGGGTCTTTCGTGTTCATGCGCAATTCATGCTGATACGCCGTCCACAATTTGGCGGCGTTGGCTTCGGCCTGGGCCAGTAGCGCGCGGGCGTCTCGGAGGCGGTCGGCGGTGGCGTGGACTTCGGCGGGCATGAAGTGATCAGCGCGGGCGGTCTGTTTGGTCTTAGCGGTCATTGTTAGATTCCTTTCAGTTGATGATCAGCGGCACAAAAAAATCTTGGCTTCGGCTTCAAGGCACTGGGCACGCGACAGGCGCGGTCGGAACGGCTGGCCATGGATTCCACACCACGGCAGCAGGCGCAGAAACTTTTCCGTTTCCTCCTGGGCGGTCAATTCGCCGTCAAGGTCCAGACCAAACAGACCGGAGGGCGGCGGGGTCGGCTTACCAATGGGGCGCGGCCTCGGCGGGTCATTCGGTTGTGGAGGATGCGCGGCAAAATGGGGGTTAGCATGGGTCATTGTGGTTTCCTTTCACGGCTTGCCCGTTCTGGCCTGTTTCCGGCCCTTGGGGCGTTTTTAGGGTTTCAGCGGATACAGACAAGGCCTCGGAGGTGATCGCGCCTCTACGGGCCTCTGCGGCGGTTTCTTTTTCCACGCGGCGCGCGACTTCGGCGCGGAGCTGGGCGACAACGGCGCGGACTTCATAGAACGGGCGGCCAGCAGCTTCCATGCGGGCGACTTCGGCGCGGAGTTCGGTTTCCCTGTTCACAGCCTCACCTCCAAGACGCGCGCGGACGGACACGCGGCCCGCACTTCGGCGACAGGGACCGGGACGGAGACGGTGGTGTAATCCGCGTTCCGCGCCAGACGGGCCCCGAAGTGATCAGCCCATTGCAAGCCGTGCTTCCGCCATGCTCCGTAAAGCTCGTGGCCATTGACAGACAGGCACCTCTTGGGGGTCGGCAAGTAGTACAGGAACACCCGGGCGGGGCGGTCCTGAATCCACCCCGGCCAGACACGGCGCGGGCCGATGTGCGCAAGCTCCACCAGAACGTCTGACAGCCGTTTCCTGTACGGCCTGATTTTGAGCTGGCACGGGACAAGGCGCGGTTCCCCGGTGACGGCCAGCCAGTAATCAACCCCGTCTTTATCCTCCCTCAATGTGGCGGGCTTGTACTCCATGAATCCCGGGACCGTTTGCCGGAACAGGCTGGCCAGTTGGCACGGCCCAAGAGTTCCGGCCCGAAGCTGGGAACCGAAGTCATGGACGGCCCGACAGCCGGACGCCTCCGGCGTCCCGGCGGCGGGGCCTGCCTCCATGTCTTGGGCCGACGGGCGAGACGCTGAAAGCGTTCGTCCGTCCGGCCCTCTTCCGTTTCCGGAACGGTGCGCCACCTCTTGCGCACCTTCCGGAACAGGGGGGTTCTTAGGGGGGATTTCTCCCTCTCTCACGTCGTATGCGGTTGCGGTTTCTTTAAGGCCCGCGTACGCCGTTCCGTCTGTATTGTTATACTGATAGGGGTCAGAATGGGCAATCATTGTCCGCCACCTCCCCCATGCTCTGGAATGTTCCAGTGGGAACAATCGCCTCATAGGCCCTTCCACCGCCCTCCGGTGTCCGCTGTTCCCTGCGGACAAGGCGGTGAGCTTCGGCGGTTTTGAGAGCTTCCAGCGCGTGCGCGGGTGTCCAGTCCAAAGCGTCTGTCAGTTCCCGGCCAGCGTTGCGCTGGTTTCGGATACCCGATTCCGTGACGGCGGCGCGGGGGTTGTCGCGTAGCCACTGGACAAGCTCATGCGCGGCCTGTTCGGCGTTGCGGCGGGTGTCCACCTCAACAAGCGCGCCGTGCTCCGTCCTTTCCAGCGCGACATGCGCACCGGGTCCGTAGCTGTTTTTCACGATTCCCAGGAACAGGCCTTTTCTGTCCTCACGGGCCAGAAGGGCTACCCAACGAGACCGACATGTCAGAGCACTTCCACCACGCGCGGCGTGCTGGTCGGCACGGCCTCCGGCTGCGGCACTAAGTTTGTTGACGTGGTGACTCACTACCACGGCGCACCCGGTAGACTCGGCCAGACGCGCCAGCTCCTGGGCTATGGCGTTCATGCTCCCGTTGTCGTTTTCCTGAATCTCCATAATGGACGCCAGCGGGTCAAGAAAAAGCACGTCCGGTTTATTCTGGCGCACCCATTGCCGGAGCTTTTCGTATGCCGCAGTCTGTACGACGGCCCCGTTTTCCGACAGAGTGAACAGGGTTCCCATGTCATTGAACACGGCAAGACGGCCCTCATTGAACGCCTCGCGGAGAGCGTTCTGCGGGACGCGGGAGTATGCGCACAAGGTAAGCAGTCGCTTGCGGACAATCTCGCGCGAATCTTCAGCGGCGACAACGGCGACACGCAACGGACGGGCGGGTGCGAAGCTCGGCCAGACAGTGAAGCCTGTCGCGCTGGACACGGCCAGCGTTAGAACACAATGAGACTTCCCGAGGCCACTGTCACCTAAGAGCACGCCGAACGTTCCCGGCGGTGGACCGTTCCGGAAAAGCGGTTCCGGCGGTTCCGGCGCGCCGAGAATGTCAGACGGCACAAGGCCCTCGTCTGCGGACCCGGTGGTGAGTTCCACCACGCGCGCGGCCAGCGCGGCGGCGTCTGCGGTGTCTCCGTTCCGCAGGCACCCGGCCAGCAACGCGGCGGTCCGTTCGGCGTCACGGGCACGGGCGGCGGCGGCAACGTCCCGCGCGTATGCGGGCGCATGGCATGAGGTCGGCGCGGAATCTGTCAGGGCGGACACCTGCTCGGCATTTGGGGCCAGCGGTCCCCCATGCGCCCGGAGGTACTCCGTCACCGTGGCGGGGTCAACAGGTTTCCCGGAGTCGGCAAGGTCAACAATCGCGGTCCAGACCTCGCGGTGTTGGCCGACGGCGAAGGGGTCCTTTGTCGCCTCCAAGATTCCGCGCACCTCCGGCAAGGCGCGGTCCGGGGAGAGTAGCAGGGCTCCCAGCAGGGCGCGCTCAGCCTCAACAGGCGGCTGGCTTTCGGCGGGGGCGAAACTGGCGCGGACAATCCGCGAAAGGTCTGAATCTTGGGACATTACAGCGGCAGACATTTGAAGCCCTCCGCCTCGAATCCGACAGACACGCGCGGGCCGTCCGTCCATGACTCAACCTTCTGCCAAAACTCGGAAAGGGCTCCTGTCTCTCGGGTGCTCTGCGGTCCCCCATTGACCCATTCCGGCGCCCCGATAGGGGCGTAGAAAACAATGTCCGTGTCCGTGGACACGCCGTCCACCTTCACCACGGCCTCGCGCCTAACAGTGAACATGCAGGACGGGGGAACGCCGAACCAATCACGAAACAGGCAAAGCCCGTCATTCATGCGTTCATTGGGAACCACGACAAAGGCATGGAAGCATTCTTCCGTGTCTGGAAATTCAAGGCGGCGGAGCGTCTTGTGCTCCATGTTCCAGTCGGGGTAAATCGCCAGAACCCGGAAGTCATAGACGGGTCGCGCGTCCTCTTTTTTCTTTCGTTCCGCCTTCTTCACCTGCTGGTCAGCGGCGTTCAATGAGACTTCCCCGGCCCTCACCTTTTCCAGAAGCTCGGGGGCCTCCTGCTGGATTTTCTTGGCGGTGGCGACAGAGCGGGCGGACACACCCAGCATTGCAGCCGCGTCGTCTGCGGCGCGGTGCTCCCTCTCCGTCTCGGGATTGCCTCCGTGCAAATTTGCACTATCCCTATCGGGCGTCTTTCCAGGCCTTCCCTTGCCTCCGATTGTTGCGCCCTTTTTGGCGCCCTCAACCTTTCTTTCCCGCGCCTCCGGTTCCAGCAGGGGCAAGACGTCTGTTGCTATTGCGGCCCGCTGTCCGGGGGTGAGGTGGCGGCGGTGAAGGTTCCACGACAGAACGTCTAGGACAGGCTGCGTGCCAACGTAGGACGTGACGCGCGGTTCCACGTCCGCCAGAAGGCAGGCGCGGTATCTGTTGCGCCCGTCTAGGATTTTCCCCTGGTAGACAACAATGTCCTCGCGCTGGCCGTTCTCGTTTATGTCTTTTGCGAGTTCGGCCAGGTCGGCGTCAGACATGAGCGGGAACAGTTCCGCGATTGGGTGGTCCGTGTACTCGTACACGCCACCCCTTTTTTCCTGCTTGACTTCTTGGGCGTGATCAGTTAGACTCATTTTGTTACCTCCGTCCCGGGAACGCACAATCAGGGAACCCGGCGACATTCTGGCCTCGCTAGTTACAGCTGGCGGGGCCTTTTCTTTTTGCCCCTGGAGTTACAGCCCCGGAGGCGGATTCAAATCCGACGGCCAGCGCGGCCAGCGCCTCGCGGGATATGCGCAAGTCGCGCCCAAGACGGACAGCGGCCAGCCGCCCGGAGGCAACCAAGCGGTAAACTGTAACCGGGGAACATTGAAGTTCTTCGGCGACTTGGGCAACCCGTAAATACATTTGCTGTCTCCTATTCTGTACTACCTTAGCCTAACATGTCCAAAGTGTATCAGACACCCCCTGTAAAAATCAAGTGACACCAGCCGTTTCAGGGCCTGATAAAACCCTAAAATTAGGACGTTACCAGACACCCGGGGAGGGTAAAGCGCGCTTTACATTGACACGGGACGGCGGAAACGGTAGACTGAACGCCGACAATTGAACAGACCGGGTTGAATGTGTGCCCAAAAAGTGTGCCAAAACAGGCCGAAAACTTGGGCATTATTCACTACTGGCGATAGTTGAATTAGAACAGGGCGGCATATTCTAAACGCTTGATAATGCGGCGTTTATAACTTATGCCCGGGTGGTGGAATTGGCAGACACGCTAGACTAAGGATCTAGTCCCTCACGGGGTGCGAGTTCAAGTCTCGCCTCGGGCACCATTTCAGACAATGAAAGCCTCCGCAACGCGTTGCGGAGGCTTCTTCTTTGCCGGGGGATCACACCGGGTTGGTGTAGATGCGCGCCGGTCCGGCGTAGGGGTCGAAGACCGTGATGCCGTTCCGGTTGAAGATGGCCGTCACGGGCGCGCCGAGGCCCTTTTCCAGGTATTCGTGGTTGCGCCGGACCACCTCGCGGGCGGCGTGCACGATGAGCACGGAGACGCGGGCCTGTTCGGCGTTGGGATAGTGGGGGGCCAGCTCGTCCAGGGTTTTCCCCAGGAACTTCATTTCCGCCACCTTTTCCACACAGACCACGAGGCTGTCCACGCCGTAGCCGACATAGGCGGGCGGGCCGCTTTCCCGGGGCACGTCGCGGGTGAAGTGGGTGTTGGCCGTGCGCATGCCCCCGCCCCGGTGCAGAAAGCGCAGGCCCCGGTACTGGCTGTCGGACTCCACCAGCCCGTCGGTGCCGAAAAGCTGGCTCTCCTGGTTGACCGGCCCCTCAAAACCCTCCGGCAGGATCCAGCTGTTGATGAAGTCAATGCTCATGCCATTGTCGAACTGGACCTTCACCTGCACGGCGTCGAACGCGTCCAGGTTGAAGTCGCGGCGGAGCTTCTTTTTCTGGCCGACGGCGTGGAGGGACACGGGCTTGACGCCGAAGTAGGCGACATAGAGGTCGGTCCAGTGGCAGCCCACATAGCTGAAGGGGTCGCTCTTCCCGGCCCACTTCGCGAAGGCCCCGGTGGACACTGACAGCGGCTCCTCCAGCACGGCGCGCCCGTAGAGCGGGTCGCCGATGCGGTTTGCGATGTCGTCGCGCAGGCGCAGGTGGTCGGGGTCGTAGCGCTTGTGCATGTCCACGCCCACGATGCGGTTGGCCTTCCGCGCCGCCACGAGCACCGCGTCCGCCTCGTTGGCGTCCAGCGTCATGGGCTTTTCCGTGATGACGTGGACGCCGCGCTCCAGCGCCGCCAGGATGGGCGCCGTGTGCAGGTGGTCCGGCGTGGCCACGGCGAGGATGTCGAGGTCGGGGAAGCCGTTCAGAAGGTCCACCCAGGGGGTCTCGCCGTGGTACAGGGCGAAGTCCGGGCCGTGCGCGGCGAACTCCTCCCGCTTGCGCAGGCCGCTGGCCTCGGTGTTCGTGGCGAGGGCGACGAAATTCACGCGGATGTCGCCCAGTTCCCGGGCGCGGTCATCCAGCCCGAGACGTCCCAGCCAGGGTGGCAGGCCGCCGCGCTGGAGCTGGGCATAGGTGCGCAGATGCACGTCGCCGCCGAACATGCCGGCGCCGACGAGTCCTATGGTGAGGACACGTTCCGTCATGGCGCCTCCTTCTTTTCGGGGAGCGGCGGCCTCACATCGGGGGCCATGTCCCCGGAAAACACCTCGATGTGCGTGACCTTCCTCGCCGAGTCCACCAGGGTCTCCAGCACCTCCTGTTTCTTCCGCGCGAGGACGGCCGCGCGGAGCCGCTCCGAGGCCTTCTCGTAGGGGACCACCCCCGGCTCGTTCACGCCGTCCACGCGCAGCAGATGCCACGCGCCGCCCCCCTCGAAGGGCTCGGGCAGCTCACCGGCGGGCTGAAGGAATATCTTCTCGGCGATCAACGGCGGGAAGCCGGCGCCCGACGCCTCAAGAAAACGCCCGCCATGCTCGGAAACCGCGGGGTCCTCGCTCATCTCCCGGGCGACCTCCTCGAAGGCCTCGCCCGCCAGAATGCGGCTGCGCGCCGCCTCCGCGCGCTCCTTGGCGTGCTGCGAGTCCTCCGGGGTGTCCCCTTTGACAGTCACCACGAGGTGGGAGACGTCCGCAGTCCGAACGGAGCGGCGCATGAGGCCCTCCGCGCTCAGGGCGTCGTAGTGCGCCCGGACCTCGTCTTCTGTCACGGAAAGGTTCGCGGTCTTCTGGTCGGAATAGGCGCGGATGGCCAGCCGTGCCCGGATTTCCCGGCGCAGGGTGTCCGCATTGACGCCCGTGCGGGTCATCCACTCCTGAAAGCGCTCCTCGGAGGGGAACCCGGCCCGCGCCCGCGCGAACTCCTTCTCGACGGCGGCGTCTTCGATGGAAACCGAGGCCTCGGCGATCTGCTGGAGAACGACGGCGTCAATCCGCGCGCCCAGCGTCTCGCGGCGGAACGCCCCGTCACGGATCACCGGACGGCCCGTGCGGGCGGCGAGCTGGCGCGCGCGGATCGTCAAATCCCGCTGGAACTCCTCGCCTGTGATGACGTACTGACCAACCTGCGCGATTTTTTCCGGCAGCGGGGGGAGTTCAGGCGGCGCGGCTTCCCCGGCCCCCGCAAGGGCGGGGAGAAGAACGGCCCAGACCAGAAGTGCGCCCGCGGCTCTCACAGTGTCACCGCCTTGCCGGTTTCGGCGGATTTGTAAATGGCCTCAATGAGCGCGACGGCGTTGCGGCCCTCGCGCCCGTCAATGTACGCCGGGCGGTCCTTCAGGATGGCCTGGGCGAAGTCCTCGATCTGGAGCAGGTGTCCCCCGATCTTGAGGCTGCTCAGGGGGTCGCCCGCGCCGGAGCCCAGCTCGGACTCGCAGTTCATCATGGCCGCCACTTTCTTGTCCACAGCCCGCGCCTTCTTGAACTGCCAGAACTTGATCGCCCCGTCCTCGACATAGGCGCTGCCGTCGGTGCCGTGGACCTCCACGCGCGCCGGATGGCCCGGCCAGATGGCGGTGCTGCCCTCGATCACGCCGAAGGCCCCGCTCTTGAACTCCAGCATGACCGTCGCCAGATCCTCGACCTCCAGTCCGGCATGCAGGGCGCGGGTGGTCTGCGCCCGCACCTTCGCCACGGGGCCCATGAACCATTGGAGCAGGTCAATCTGGTGGATGCCCTGGTTCATGAGCGCGCCGCCGCCGTCCAGTTTTTTCGTGCCGCGCCACGCGCCGCTGGCGTAGTATTCCGGCGACCGGTACCACTTGATGTACGCGTCGCCGAGCACCAGTTTTCCAAAGCGCCCCTGGTCAATGGCCTGCTTGATGAGGCGGTTTGCCTCGGCGAAGCGGCTCTGGAAAATGCAACCGAGCCGGACCCCCGCCTTTTCCGTGGCGGCGATGATCTTGTCAATGCGTTTCGTGGTCACATCGAGGGGCTTCTCCGACAGCACGTGTTTCCCGGCCCGCGCGCAGGCCACGGCGATCTCCATGCGCAGCCCGCTGGGCACGCACAGGCACACCGCCTGGATGTCCTTCCGCTCCAGCAGGCGGTTGTAGTCGGTGTAAAGCTCCACGCCGTATTTGTCCGCCAGCCGGCGGCCGACAGGCTCAAACACGTCGGAGACCGCGACCAGTTTCGCGGACTTGGAGGCGGCGATGGCCGCCGCGTGCACGGGGCCGATGTTCCCGCAGCCGATGATGCCGAATCCCACTCGCGCCATTGGATGTTCCTCCGTTGTCTTGTCATTGCCGGTGGTTCCCGGTGGGGCAGGGGTGGTGTTAACGGTCCCACCGCACGGAGCGCACCAGGGAGAGCAAGTGTACTACATGTTCGTGGGGCGTTTCCCGGAGCAGGCCGTGGCCGAGGTTGAAGACATGGCCCCTGCCGCCGCCCTGGCGCAGGCACTCCAGCGCCGCCGCGTCCACGGCGTCCAGGGGGCCGGACGCGAGCAGCTGGTTGTCCAGATTCCCCTGCACCACCGTGTTCGCGCCGAGTTCCGCGCGCGCTTCAGCGACGGACAGTGGGACGGGCAGGCTGAGGACGTCCGCCCCCGCGTCGGCGAGCAGGCGCGGCGGCGGCGCCGCGTCGGGGAAATGGGCGAAGTGGATGGTCGTGCCCCGGCCCCGGAGGGCGCCGAAGACGCGCTGCTGGAAGGGCAGGGCGAAACGCCGGTACTCCTCCGGCATGAACAGGTGCGCGGCGGACTCGAAGAGCTGGACCGCCGCCGCGCCGCAGTCGAACTGGTGCCCGAGCCACGCCGCCACAGAATCGGCCAGCACACCCAGCACCGCCTCGGCGGCGTCGGGGTGTTCCGACAGCAGGGCGCGGGTGCGCGGGATGCCGTCCCGGAAGCCCCGGCCCTCGGCGAGAAAGGCCAGCAGGGTGAGCGGCGCGCCCGCAAAGCCCAGAACCGGCAGACCATCGGCCTCCTGGAGCACCGAACGGAAGAGCGGCGCCGCATGGGGCATGTCGGCGGCGGGGTCGAGCGGGCGAAGGGCGAGCAGGGCCTCCGGCCCGTCCAGGGGGTTCTCAATGACCGGTTCGGGCGCGAAGCGGAATGGCGCGCCCATGGGGCCCAGGGGGGTCAGGATGTCCTGGAAGACAATGAGGGCGTCCACGCCCAGGCGCGCGGGCAGCAGGGTGATTTGCGCGGCGGCCTCCGCGCTGGAAAACAGGTCCTGAAGGGGCAGGGGATGGGCCTCGCGGAACGCGAGATAGGCCGGGTCGGTGCGCCCCGCCTGGCGCATGAGCCAAACGGGAGTGCGCTCCACCGCGTCGCCGCGCAGCGCGCGGACCAGCAGGGGGCCCTCTCCGTTGCGGGTGTCCTCGTCCCTTCTCATCGGCCCTAGTTCCCCGGACGCCGGTTCCACAGGACGATGCCCACGCCGATGACGGCGATGCCGATGAGCGGGGTCATGCCCAGGGGAATCTTCTCCAGGAGGTCCGGGGCGATGCCGAAGAACATCATGGCCGCCGGGATTCCCCCGGCCAGCGCCAGAATCACACCCACCCAGGTCATCATGTCTCAGTCTCCTATTGGATGCGCCGGCACGCCGACGGCTCAGCCGAAAAGGTCCGCCGCGCCGAACTCCATGTAGCCACTGTCCGGGGCGTTGGTCCAGTGGCCGTCCTTGTGAAGGTGCTCAAACCCGAGCCACAGCTTGCCGTCTGTGGGGGCGTACACCACGCTCATGACGTTCCAGTCGTTCTCCGCCAGCATCTCCGTATTGTGGGCCACCGTGGCCGCGATGGTCATGGCCTCCTCCGGGCCGATCCTGCGCGGGGCGCCCGCTTCGACGACTTTCGTGTTCCGCACGGGAAAAATGTATTCCGACCCCGTCTCGTAGGCCCGGATCATGTCGTGCATGGGCTTGTGGCAGGTGGTGTAGGTGCTGCCCGAGCCGTCCCGGCCCAGCGGGTTCCCCGTGTTCTCCGGGTCGCCGGGGCCGTCGTCCGCCGCCTGAAGCGCGCGGGCCTTCGGCCCGAAGGCCGTGTCCGCCCGCATCACCGCCTCCGTCAGGGGCAGGCCGTAGGGCGTTTCGCGCCCGTCCGGGGCCTGCCAGACGGCGGCGGCCTCCTTCGGGTCGTTGTCGAGGAAAACCTCGCAGACCTCGTGGTTGGTCTCGAACGCCGCCGCACGGGGCTGGAACGCCGCCGTGCCGTAGTTCTCCGGGTCGCCGTCGGCGATGAGGTAGTTGTAGCCGATGGTGTGCCGCGCCGAGGCGATGATGCGGACGGCGTCCTCCAGGCAGGCGGACTCCTCGAGAAGCTGGCGCGCCATGAGCGTCCACGGCGTGCCGTCCAGCTCCTCGCGCACGCTGAACGCCCCCACCTCGGAGAGCGTGATGCCCCGGGCGTTCATGCCCGCCAGCGCGCCGATGACCCCCGCGTAGCCCGTGGTGACACAGGGGATGCCGTCCGCCGGGCTGTACACCGTGACCAGGCGCTCCGTGTGCATGCCCGACTGCGACAACCAGTCCAGATTCCGCACGGAGAACATCTTGCCCCCCACCGTCCGCGCCCCCCACACCGCGAACATGGTGCAGGAAGGGCCCTCCGGCAACTCCGGGGGATTCTGGAGCATCTCAAGGATCTCGGGGCTGACAAACTCAAAGGCGCGCTCGTCGCGCTTGTACAGGTCGAGGTTGGTCGCCGCCACAATGCGGAACAGGTCCTCCTCCGCCAGCGAAACGCCCGCCTCCGCCGCCCCCTGCGCGATGCCGGTGATTTCCTCCAGGAAACGCTCCGGCGTGTGCGGGAGCATCCGCGCCCACGCGTTGTCCAGAAGGTTGTGGACCACAAACTCCGGAAGCCCCGCCTCCGTGAAAATGGACACCAGCATGTCCGCGATGCGCCGCACCCGGTCCCCGACCAGAAACCCGTACTGCCACCCCATCTCCCGCGGCGTTCCCGACACCCGCAGCACCGGGATCGAGGCGAACGGGGTCTCATAGACGGCAAGGCTGGCGGGGCCAAAGGTTTTCAGCGGCCCCACAGGGACCGCCGGGGCATGGCGCGGCGGGATCATGCGGCGTTCCTCTTCTTCAGGCGGCATACAACCGGGCGAAGTATAGCCGCTCAAGGGGGGGAGTTCCAACGCAGGGGGACGTCCGAGGCCCGGGATCAGACAGAGAGAAGGGTCACACCTGTCGGGAAACGACCGGACTGATGGGTGACGTGATGAGGGAGGGGCACGTCATGATGCTGAAGAAGAGGGCGCAGCAAGCAGCGCCCCTACGGTCGCGTGCCGGAGGTCGGACCGATGACCTCGGCCACCTCCAGTAGGGGCGCTGCTTGCCGCGCCCCGGGCTTTCACCACGGCTGTCGCCTTGCACCTGCCCGGTGTCCCGGAATTGACCCCGGCAGCATGCCCGCACCGTAGACGCGCCTTCCAGGCGCGTTCTTGGGACATGCGTTAACCCAAAGAACGCGCCTGGAAGGCGCGTCTACATTTCTTGCGGCGCGCGGCGCGTCTCCCCCGTCACTGCGAGCGCAGCGCGGCAGTCTCGTTCCCGCCGACGCTCTGCGTGCAAGCGATTGCTTCACTTCGTTCGCAATGACGGAAACACGCGCCTCCCCCGTCACTGCGAGCGAAGCGCGGCAGTCTCTTGTCGGAACGGCTTCGGCAGACGCCACAAACCCCGGCAGCATGCCCGCACCGTAGACGCGCCTTCCAGGCGCGTTCTTCGGGGCGGTGGCGAGCACCCAAAGACAAGGCCGGCGGGACGCCAGCGGTACGAAAGCATCCGGCGGCGCGCCCTTGCCGTACCGCCGGCCTCGTCTTCGCTTCGCTGCTAATGAAGTAAGTCGGCGAGAACGCCCGCAAAGTAGACGCGCCATCTTGGCGCGTTCTTGGGGTTTTCGTTGGCTCAAAGAACGCGCCAAGATGGCGCGTCTACTTTCCGGCCCTCCCGCA
>JAAYBR010000076.1 GCA_012730045.1 Candidatus Hydrogenedentota bacterium
AAGACTCAACGCAGAGACGCAGAGAACGCAGAGAGGGGGGGAGAGTATGCGAGTGCTTTCTGTTCACCACTGCCGAATTTCAGCAATGCGCGCGAAGCGCGCCTTGGAGTGCGGCAGCTTGCTGCCGCCTTCCAGACCGGGCACCGCGATAGCCTGATCTTCGTGAACACCCCCGGCACCACGCATCCGCCCGCGCGCGGGCAAGCCCGCGCGAAGAAAGGCGGCAGCAAGCTACCGCACTCCAAGGCGCTCCGCGCGGTGCAGGCTTGGGCCGATGCCTTGTCCCCGCATTCTCCCGTTTGCGCCTTCCTCTGCGCCCTCTGCGTCTCTGCGTTGAGAATGCCTTTCCAGCCCCCGGTTGCCCCGTGTCCGAGGCCGCTATCCCGCCCCCTCCGTCATCTCCACCATGACCTCGTAGTTGCGCAGGGCGGCGGGGGAGAGTCGGCGGCCGATGGGGCACGCGGAGGGCATGAGCACGAAGCCGCGTCCTGCGCCCGCGGTGCCCTCGTCGAGGGCGCGGCGGACCTTTTCGGCGAAGCGGTCGGGGGGGAGGGTCTCGATGTCGCTGAGTTCGAGGTTGCCGAAGAGGACCAGGTCCTTCCCGTACCGTTCCCGGACGTACCGCAGCTCCACGTCCCCCTGCGGCGGCGGCTCGATGGGGTCGAGACCGTCGGGCCCCATGGCGGCGATGTCGTCGAGGATGCCGTGGAGGCGTCCGTGGGCGTGGATGCGGGCGTAGCCGCCGTGTTTCTGGATGGCGCGGATCATGGGCGCGACATGCCGGCAGACGTACTCGCGGAAGAGGGACGGCGGCAGGTAGGGGGCGGCGGCGAATTCGGGGCCGTAGATGCGCCAGAGGCGGCCCGGCAGGGCGGCGGCGGCGGCCTCGGTCTGCGGCAGGATCACGGCCGCGAACCGGTCGAGGAGCCGGTGGAAGAGGTCGGGCCGCGTGAGCGCGGCGGCCAGGTAGTCCTGCATGCTGAAGAGCAGCGCGGCGAGGCAGAGCGGGTCCGGCGTGTCAATCATGACGATGCCCGTGCCGCCGAGGGCCGCCTCGGCGGCGAGCACGGGCGCGGGGTCCGGCGCGCCGCGGAACGCGGGCGGCGGCAGCGCCAGAAAGGCCTCCAGGTCCTCCTCGCCCTTGAGCAGGTGCTCCTCCGTCCAGTCGGTGTTCACATCGCGGTCGCGGCGCGCGCGCGCCGTGAGGGTGCGCCCGCCCGCCCGCACGCGTTGGACCCGGAACCGGCTGCCATCCCGCTCGAAAGACTCCGTCTCCGCGAGGTCGCCCACGGGGTCCGGCAGCACGCCGTCGAAGGCCACGCCCCGCATGACGATGCGGTCGGTCTTTTCCCGGGCCAGGTCAATCAGGGGCCCCCACGACTGGTCGGCGTAGATGTTGAACGGGTCCGGATCGTCCGGGCGCTCGTCGAGGCCGTTGATCTCGTAGAAGCAGACGGGGGGGCGGTCCACGGCCTCCCCGCGCAGGGTGCGCATCAGGCGTTCGCGGCGGGTCATGGCGTGGTGACGATGCCCCAGGGGCTGTTCTCCGGCGAGGCCCCCCGGATCTTCATGATCCAGAGGTCCGTGTCCAGCTTCACCAGCACGATGGAGTCGTCCACGTACACGTTGCCGGAACCGTCCTTGAAGTAGCAGTAGAGCCGGCGCTCGCTGTTCTCCAGCTCCGCCGCGCCGAGCACCTGCTCGATGCGCAGGTCCTCCGCGCCGCGGATGCGGTCGAAGGACTTCTGGAGCGTCTCCAACGGCGGCAGGGACGCGCCCCGGTAGTCGTTGAACAGCTGGACCGCCCCGGCGGCGGCCCCGGCCGCGACCAGCGCGGCGGGAACGAGGAAGCGAAGTCTGCGGAGAAACACGGCAAAACCCTCCCTGTCATGGTTGCCCCGGCCCGGAGACCCCATGCCTCCGCGCCGCGCAAAAGAGAAACGTCCGCACCGGCGGCAACGGGGACGCCCCGGCCGCCGCCGGACGCCATTATGGACGCCCCGGGGGGAGAGCACGCAACCCGGAGGGTTCCGTAGGCATTCCGACAAGAGGTCGCCACGTCGGCCGCTGTGCGGCCTCCTCGCGATGACCGGGGAAACCACCGTCATCGCGAGCCCCTGACCGCCCGGGGGCGGGAATGTCGTTGAAGAAAGGCGTGTCAGGCGTCAGATGTCGCGGGAGCCCCCGCACGTCCTTGGCGGGTCCGTCTGTTATGTGGAGTGCGGTGGCAGAGCGAAACGGCGACACCGCTTTGCCCGGGGAGGATCCATGCCGCACCCCTCCCGGCAGCTCTTTCCCGGGAACCAAAGCGGCGTCGTTGCCGCCGCACTCCAAAAGGAGACGCCGCGCGCCCCTCCCGTCTCGC
>JAAYBR010000077.1 GCA_012730045.1 Candidatus Hydrogenedentota bacterium
TCAGATGTCGCGGGAGCCCCCGCACGCCCTTGGCGGGTCCGTCTGTTATGTGGAGTGCGGTGGCAGAGCGAAGCGGCGACACCGCTTTGCCCGGGGATGATCCATGCCGCACCCCTCCCGTCTCGCCACGGCTTCGGCTCCCTCCATCGCCCAAACTGCGCGCCCTCTGGGATCGCCAAGCTCCAGCTTGGCCTCTTGGGTTTTTCCGCGCGGGCCTGTTCGATCCGTATTTCCCCGAAAGCCAAGCTGGAGCTTGGCGATCCCAGGGGCGTGGCCTCTCCAGCGAACCCGGTACTTTCTTAGCAGCGCAGCGCGGCGATCTCGTTCCCGGCATGGCCCCGGCGCTCCGGGTTCTTTCGCGTTGGCAGGAATATCCGGGGGGCGGGGCAATGTTACAGGGTTGCAAACGTTGGAATGTTCGCGGGGCGGCACCCGGAGGCCCCCCCCGCATTACCAGGAGCACACCCCATGGCAGACATGCAGACCCCCATGACGCCGCAGGAGATACAGACGGCCCTTCAGGCGCTCACGAAGCGCGTGGACGGGCTGGAGGCCCGCGTGGCCAGGGACCGCCTGTGCATCGGCGTGATGAAGGGCGACCTGGACTACACCATGGCGTCGTTCATCATCGCCCTGGGCGCCTCGGCCTACGACATGGAGGTGGACATGTTCTTCACCTTCTGGGCGACGGCGGCGCTGCGCGACCCGAAGAAGAAGGTGAAGAAGGGGCTATTGGACAAAATGTTCGGGATCATGCTGCCGAAGGGGTCCCGGAAGCTGCCGCTGTCCAAGATGCAGATGCTCGGAATCGGCCCGGAGATGATCCGCGCCGTCATGAAAAGCCGCAACGTGCTGTCCCTGGAGGACCTGATGGCGGAGGCGGGGAAGGCGGGGATCAAGATCCACGTCTGCACCATGTCCATGGACGTGATGGGGATCAAGAAGGAGGAGATGATAGACTACCCCGGCATGGACTTCGTGGGGGTGGGCACCTTTGTGGACATGTTCTCCGACGCGAAGCAGTGCTTTTTTATGTGAGCGGCGGACAACCTGCGGGGAGACGTGCCATGGAAACATCGGACTGCGCCGGGCGCGGGCACCTCAACCCGGCGGCCTGCCGGATGGTGGCGGAGTTCTTCTCCGTCTATGCCAATCCGACCCGGATCAGCATCCTGTGCGCCCTGCGCGACGGTCGCCGGACGGTGTCGGAGCTGGCGGAGCACGCGGGCGTGAGTCTGCAGAACATCTCCCAGCACCTGCGGGTGATGCGGGACAAGGGCGCGGTGCGCACGGCGCGCGAGGGGCACCACGTCTACTGCGCCGTGGCCGACCCGCGTTTTCTGGAGGGCGTCCGGCTGATCCACGACGCCCTGATGGACGGCTGGCGGCACGGGCCGGAGGCCGTATTCGGGCAGCACGCCGCGGCGGCGGCACAACCTGAAGCGTAAAGGAGCACCGGACATGACAGCGGATGAACTGCGGACCCTGGCAGTGGACAAACAGCTGGACGCGCGGGGCGTGTCGTGCCCCGGCCCCCTGCTGGAGACCAAGCGCGCCATCACGGGCGTGCCCTCCGGCAGCGTGATGGAAATCCTCTCCTCCGACTGCGGCACCCCGTCCGACCTCGGACGCTGGGCGGTTAAGGTCGGCCATGAGTATCTCGGCGACCTTCAGGAGGACGGGTACTACCGGGTATTCCTGCGGGTGCGGTGAGCGGGAAGGCGGACCCCTCGGGCAGGTCGGACAGGTCGGACGCGTCGGACCTGTCTGACCGATCTGACGACGGACGCGGATGTCGCGCGTTTGCGCGTCTCCGGGCGCGGGCACTACAATATCCGGTGAACCCCAACCTGCCGGAGGGCTTGTCCCATGCCTGCCAAGCGCGGACCGAGAATCATTGACGGAAAGAAGACGTCCGGGATCATCCTGGAGGAGCTGAAGGGCGAGGTGGCCGCGCTGCGGGCGAAGGGCATCCAGCCTGGGCTGGCCGTGGTGCTGGTGGGCGAGGACCCCGCCAGCGAGGTCTATGTGCGCTCCAAGCGCAGGACCTGCGCCGACCTGGGCATCGCGTCGTTCTCCCACGACCTGCCCGCGAATGCCACCGAGAAGCGGCTGCTGGCCCTCATCGCGAAGCTCAACGCCGACCCGAAGGTCCACGGCATCCTCGTGCAGGTGCCCCTGCCCAAGCACATGGACGAGCAGCGCGTGCTCAACGCGATCTCGCCGGACAAGGACGTGGACGGGTTCCACCCCGTGAACGTGGGGCGCCTGCTGAACGGCGAGGAGGCCTTCGTGTCCTGCACGCCCGCGGGCTGCCAGGAGCTGCTGAAGCGCTGGGGCTACGACCCCGCCGGGAAGCATGTCGTCATCGTGGGCCGGTCCAACATCGTCGGCAAGCCGTTGGCGGCGCTGCTCATGCAGAAGGCGAAGGGCGCCAACGCCACCGTGACCGTCTGCCACTCGCGCACCAAAAACCTCGCCGCCCTCACGCGGCAGGCCGACATCCTCGTCGCCGCCATCGGCGTGCCGGAGTTTGTCACGGCGCGCATGGTCCGCGAGGGCGCCGTCGTCATAGACGTCGGCGTGAACCGCATCCCCGACGCCACGAAAAAGAGCGGCACCCGCCTCGTGGGCGACGTTGCCTTCGCCGGCGTGGCGAAGAAGGCCCGCGCCATCACGCCCGTGCCCGGCGGCGTCGGCCCCATGACCATCGCCATGCTCATGCGCAACACCGTCCTCGCCGCCCGGCGCGCGGGGAAATAGGGGCGCCGCCGGTTTCAGGTAAAATAGGGCGCGAACCGGAGGCCCCCGCACGATGAGCGACACCCCGCCGACACCCCGCCGCGTCCCGTGGGGGGAGTTGCTTGCCGCGCCCTCGTCCATCCAACGTTCCACCCCCGTAGGGGCGCCGCTTGCCGCGCCCCCGCCACAGCGGCTCCCCGCTCAGTCCGACGGGCCGAGCATCTTGGACGGGTCCACCGCCTCGTCGAAGGTCTCCGCGGTGAGCAGGCCGGTGCGCAGGGCCTCCTCCTTCAGCGTGGTGCCGTTGAGGTGGGCGGCGCGGGCGATTTTGGCGGCGTTGTCGTAGCCGATGACGCGGTTGAGCGCCGTCACCAGCATGAGCGAGTTCTCGAGGTGCGCGCGGATGCGGCGCGCGTTCGGCTCCAGCCCGGCCACGCAGTTCTCGCGGAACGAGTCGGCGGCGTCGGCCAGCAGGCGGATGGACTGCAGGACGTTGTAAATGATCACGGGCTTGAACACGTTCAGCTCGAAGTTGCCCGAGGCCCCGGCGATGTTCACCGCCACGTCGTTGCCCATGACCTGCGCGGCCACCATGGTGAGGGCCTCGCACTGCGTGGGGTTCACCTTGCCCGGCATGATGGAGGAGCCCGGCTCGTTCTCCGGCAGGAGCAGCTCGCCGATGCCGCAGCGGGGGCCGCTGCCGAGCCAGCGGATGTCGTTGGCGATCTTCATGAACGACGCGGCGACGGTCTTCAGCGCGCCGTGGGTCATCACCATGGCGTCGTGCGCCGCGAGGGCCTCAAACTTGTTCGGCGCGGAGGTGAACGGCAGTCCCGTGAGCTCCGCGATCTCGTCGGCCACCGCCTCTGCGTAGCCCCGCTTCGTGTTGAGGCCCGTGCCCACCGCGGTGCCGCCGATGGCCAGCTCGGCCAGGCGCGGCAGTGTCTGGTTCACCCGCGCGGCGCCGTTGGCCGCCTGCTGGGCGTAGCCCGAGAACTCCTGCCCCAGCGTGAGCGGCGTGGCGTCCATGAGGTGGGTCCGGCCGATCTTGATGACGTCCGCGTAGGCGTCCGCCTTCTCCTGGAGGGCGTCGCGCAGGGCCTCCAGCGCGGGGACCAGGCGGGTGTGCGCCTGCTCCACGGCGGCGATGCTCATGGCGGCGGGGAAGGTGTCGTTCGACGACTGCGACATGTTCACGTGGTCGTTCGGGTGGACGGGCTTCTTGCTGCCCATTTCGCCGCCGAGCATCTCAATGGCCCGGTTGGCGATCACCTCGTTCACGTTCATGTTCGTCTGCGTGCCGCTGCCCGTCTGCCAGACCACCAGCGGGAAATGGCCGTCCAGTTTTCCCTCAATGACCTCGTCCGCCGCCGCGCGGACCGCGTCAGCCAGCTTCGGGTCCAGCAGGCCCATGCGCTCGTTCACCGAGGCCGCCGCCTTCTTCAGGATGCCGAAGGCGCGGAGCAGCTCGCGGGGCATGCGCTCGCCGCCGATGCGGAAATTCTGGAGCGACCGGGCCGTCTGGCACCCGTAATACCGGTCCGCAGGGACCTTCATCTCGCCCAGCGTGTCTTTCTCGATGCGGTAGTCCATGGGGGAATCCTCTCTGGTGGGGGCGCGCCGCGCGGCGGACGCCCAATGACGGAACGGACCGGTTCCTCGGAGGCCCCATTATCCCCGCCCGCGCCCCGACGCGTCAACCGGGGGCCGGGACCCCGAATCGCCGGACAAGAAACGGTGGTGGACGTGTTCGAGGGAATGCACCCCTTGGGGATTCGCGCTGAAAGCGTCGGCGGTGTGAAAGGGGCGTGTTCACCCATGGGGTGTGGAGAACCTGAGGTCTTCCGACAAGAGATTGCCGCAGCGGCCCGGGGCGGCCGCCTCGCAATGACGCTCGTTTTCCCGTCATTGCGAGCGAAGCGCGGCAATCTTGTTCCCTCCACGGATTCGGTTCTCGCGAGCCCCAGACCGCCGAAGGCGGGAATGTCGTTGAAGAAAGGCGTGTCAGGCGTCAGATGTCGCGGGAGCCCCCGCACGTCCCTGGCGGGTCCGTCTGTTATGTGGAGTGCGGTGGCAGAGCGAAGCGGCGACACCGCTTTGCCCGGGGA
>JAAYBR010000078.1 GCA_012730045.1 Candidatus Hydrogenedentota bacterium
AGGATCGCGCCGTCCATCTGCGCCGCGCCCGTGATCATGTTCTTGATGTAGTCCGCGTGGCCCGGGCAGTCCACGTGCGCGATCGAGATCGTGATCCCGCGCTCGCGCTCCTCCGGCGCCTTGTCAATCATCCCAAAGTCTATCGCCTTCGCCTTGCCAGACTTCGACAGAACCTTCGTGATCGCGCTCGTGAGCGTCGTCTTGCCGTGGTCCACGTGGCCGATCGTCCCCACGTTCACGTGCGTCTTGTTCCGTACAAACTTTTCCTTGGCCATGACGGCTCTCCCTGCTTGCGGCGCCCGGCGCCGCGGGTTGCGTCCCCGGCCCTCCTGGCCGCCGGACCCACACTTTCGATGTCAAAGGCTGTCCGCGCCCCCCGCTCAGAAGCGGAAGGTGCTTCCCATTTTCTCCATGATCTCGTTCGCGACGTTCCTGGGCGCCGCCTCGTACTGGTAGAACTCCATCGCGTACGTGGCGCGGCCCTGGGTCCGCGAACGCAGGTCGTTTGCGTATCCAAACATGCCGGCAAGCGGGACGTAGGCGCGTATGTTCTGCACGCCCGTTTCGCTCTCCATGCCGTCGAGCCTGCCGCGCCTGCGGTCGAAGTCGCTGATCACCTCGCCGGTGTACTCGTCCGGCGTGATCACGTCCACCTTCATCACCGGCTCCAGCAGCTGCGGGTTGGCGCGGGGCGCCGCCTCCTTCACCGCCATGGAGCCCGCGATCATGAACGCCATCTCCGACGAGTCCACCTCGTGGTAGGACCCGAAGGTCAGCGTCACCTTCACGTCCACCATCGGGTAGCCCGTGACGATGCCGCTCTCCAGCGCCTCGCGGCAGCCTTTCTCGACAGCCGGGATGTATTCCTTCGGAATCACCCCGCCCACCGTCTTGTCTTCAAATATGAACCCGGAACCGGGCTCGCCCGCCTCCAGCGTGAGCACCACGTGCCCGTACTGGCCGCGTCCGCCCGTCTGCCGGATGAACCTCTTCTCCACCGTCGCCTTGCCGCGCACCGTCTCCCGGTACGCGACCATGGGCCGGCCGACATTCGCCTCGACCTTGAACTCGCGCTTCAGCCGGTCAACGATGATCTCCAGGTGGAGCTCGCCCATCCCGGCGATGATCGTCTGGCCCGTCTCCTCGTGCACCCGCACCCGGAAGGTCGGATCCTCCTCGGCGAGCTTCGCGAGGGCCTGGGACAGCTTGTCCTGGTCGGCCTTCGTCTTCGGCTCGATCGCGATGTGCACCACGGGCTCCGGAAACGTCACCGGCATCAGCACCACCGGCCTGTCCGCGTCGCAGAGCGTGTCGCCCGTCGTGGTCTGCTTGCACCCGATGACCGCGCCGATGTCGCCCGCCCGGAGCTCCTTGAGGTCCGTGCGCTCGTCCGCGTGCATCTTCAGCAGCCGGCCCAGGCGCTCCTTGCGGCCCGTCCGGGCGTTCACCACCTGGTCCCCGGCCTCCAAGACGCCCGAGTAGACCCGGATGAAGGTCAGGCGGCCCACATGCGGGTCCGTGAGAATCTTGAACGCCAGCGCGGAAAACGGCGCGTCGTCGGAAGCCTTCCGGATCACCTCGCGCTCCTCGTCGTCCGGGTCGGTCCCCACCGTGTCGGGCACGTCCACCGGGCTCGGCAGGTAGTCCACCGCCGCGTCCAGCATCAGGCGCACCCCGCGGTTCCGCAGGGCCGTGCCGCACACGACCGGAAACAGGCGCATCGCCAGGGTCGCCCGGCGGATGGCCGCCTTGATCTCCGCGGCGCTGAGCCCGTCCTCCTCGCTGAGGTAGCGCTCCATGAACGCGTCGTCGGCGTCCGCCACGCACTCCAGCAGCTCGTGCCTGCGCTCCCGCGCCGGCCCGGCCAGGTCCTCCGGAACCTCCGAAACGACCATCTCCGCCGTCGGGCCCTCGCCCTCCCACGTGATCATGCGGAACTCCACAAGGTCCACGATCCCGCCGAAAAGGTCCTCGGCGCCGACCGGCATCTGCAGCGGCACGGCGTTCGCGCCGAGGCGCGCGCGCATGGTCGCCACCGCCCGGTCGAAATCCGCGCCGACACGGTCCATCTTGTTGATGAAGGCGATGCGGGGGACGTGGTAGCGGTGCGCCTGGCGCCAGACGGTCTCGGACTGGGGCTGAACCCCCGCGACGGCGCAGAAAACGGCCACCGCGCCGTCGAGCACCCGCAGGCTCCGCTCCACCTCGGCGGTGAAGTCAATGTGCCCGGGCGTGTCGATGATGTTGACGTGGCAATCCCTCCACTCGCACGCTGTGGCGGCGGAGGTGATCGTTATACCGCGCTCCCGCTCCTGGTCCATGTAGTCCATGGTCGCCGCGCCGTCATGGACTTCGCCCATGCGGTGCAACCGGCCGGAGTAGTACAAGACACGTTCCGTGACGGTGGTCTTGCCGGCGTCAATGTGGGCCATGATGCCTATGTTGCGCATGTTCTCTATGGGAAGTTTTCTTGGCACGTCCGTCGCTCTCTTCACCCTTGCGGGGCTTGCGGCAGGCTTCCTTCAGTTCTCCCCGCAGGCATCGCGCCTCAGGCATCCGGCTTCACGCTCGCTCTGATTCAACTTTCCGTTGCATGCAGAGGCGCGGGCCCGGGGAAAACTCTCCGGCCGCTCACTCCGCCTCGAATATTGTCAGCAAATTCCTCATCACTGTCCGTTTGTCAGAACCGGAAATGCGCGAACGCCTTGTTCGCCTCCGCCATCCGGTGCGTGTCGTCCTTGCGCTTCATCGTCGCGCCCTGCTTGTTGTAGCAGTCCAGAAGCTCGCCCGCCAGCCGCTCGCGCATCGTCTTCTCGCCCCGCTTCCGGGCGAACTCGATGATCCAGCGGAAGGAAAGGGCCGTGCGCGTCGCAGGCGCGATCTCGACCGGCACCTGGTACGTCGCGCCGCCGATGCGCCGCGATTTCACCTGGAGCAGGGGCTTGGCATTCTCGATCGCGGCGGCGAACACCAGATGGGGCTCCTCGTTCGGAACCTTGGCCTTGATGATCTCGAAGGCGCCGTACACGATGGACTCGGCAATGCTCTTCTTGCCGCAGATCATGACGGTGCTGATGAACTTGGCCACCAGCGTGCTGCCATATTTCGGATCGCCGAGGGGAACCCGTTTCTCAGGTACTCTGCGTCTTGCCATCTGTTGCCTTCGCCCTGTGGCGCCCTGCGCCGGTTTATGCCCAAGGCCGGGCCCAAGCGGCCCGCGCCCGTGGTCTCACATCATTTCTTCTTCTTGGCGTCTCCGCCCTTCTTGGGCCGCTTCACGCCGTACTTCGACCGGCTCACCCAGCGGCCGGCATGGACCTTCTTGCCGCCCTGGTCCTTCTCGCTCGCCGTCCCGCCCAGGTCGCCCGCCGCGTCCAGCACCCCGCGGATGAGGTGGTAGCGCACGCCCGGAAGGTCCTTCACGCGGCCGCCGCGGATCATCACCTGCGAGTGCTCCTGCAGGTTGTGCCCGACGCCCGGGATGTACACCGTCACCTCCATGCCGTTCTTCAGCCGGACGCGCGCCACTTTGCGCAGCGCCGAGTTCGGCTTCTTGGGCGTCATGGTGAAGACGCGCGTGCACGTGCCCGACGCCTGCGGGCTCGCCTTGAGCGCGGGGGACTTCGTCTTCGAAGTCATCTTCTCGCGGCAGTTTCTCACCAGCTGGTTGATCGTAGGCAAAACTTCTCTCCCTGGGGGCTAAGTCTGGATTCTCCGCCGCCGGCGCGCCGGTGGGGAGGCGCACCCGCACGGTGCGACACACGGCACCGCCATGCGACAACGGAGGAGTAGCATAGCATATTTTCCCCCCCGAGTCAACAAACAAGCGCCCTTATTTTGCCCCCGCGCCCCCGGAAACGGGAAGCCGGGAAAGCGCGGGGCCGCAGCCCGGGCTACCGGCCCCCAACCACGACACGCCGCGCGAATTCCGCCCGGTTCCCCGCCCCGTCCTCCACCCGCAGCGTGAGCGTCTGCGGGCCCGGCGGCAGATCCTCGTCCCGCTCCCAGACCACCCTTCCGTCATCCGCGTCGTAGGCGCTCAGAAGCCACTGGTCCCCGCAGCGCAGCGACCACGCGGCCACGCCGCTTCCCGCGTCGGAAACCGTGGCAACCACCCGGGGCCTGCGCGTCTGGGTGACCGCGCCGTCCTCCAGCGCCCAGTCGCGCAGCCGGGGCGCCGCGGTGTCCTCGTCCACCGCGAAAGTCCCCAGCCCGTCAACGGACGCTTCCACCGAAGCGCCCGCCACCCGGCCGCCGATCCACCGCCGCCCTTTGTCCGTAACGCTCACAATCCCCGCGCGCCGCGGGTCCGGCACGCCCGCGGGCACGGGAAGCGCCAGCAGGGGCGCCTCTGCGAAGGGCGCGCCGCCGGGGGCGGCCGCCATGCCGCCGGAGGCCCACACCAGCGTCGTCCCGAAGGGCGCCCCGCGCGGAATGTCGAGGCGTCCGCCCCCCTCCAGGGGAAGCGCCAGCGCGCCCCCCCGGGACACCCGGTGCGGCGCAACCGCGAAGGCCTTGAGCCGCGGGTGCGTCACCCGGAGGCGGTGCGCCCCGTCGGCCGCGGGCGCCCAGCCCAGGTGAAACACCGCCGGACCCGTCCGCAAGAACGGCGCCTGCCGGGCCCCGTCCGCCCCCTCCAACTCCAGCAGCGGGGCCTCCGGCTCCGGCGCGGGGAACCGCGCCTCCAGACTCAGCCACGCGCCCAGACTGCGCGCCGTCACCTGCCCCGCCCCCCTGTTTTCCGCCTTTTCCGGCGCGGGAGACTCCCCCGCATCCCCGGGCAGCAGGGACACCGCGATTTCGGCGCGGTTCCCCATGAAATCCGCCAGCTCCACCACCGCCTCGCGGGCCTCCTCCCCGACATCCACCCACCCGTCCCCTGGAACCGGCAGAACGCATCCGCTGCGGTTGTCCGGCCACCGCCACAGCAGCAGGAAGCGTCCCAGGTCCCCAAGATAGGGGTGATACATGACTGCATTATGCCTGTATTGCGAATAAGACAGTGCATCGTACTGGACGACATGCCGCTCCTCGCCGCCCACCGCCAGCCGCACGCGGTGCGCGCCCAGCCGCGGCCCGTCGGGCTCCGGGTCCGTGTATTCCACCCCCAGGCCGACCGGCCCGCGCACCCGCACCGGCGGGCACGCATGGCGCCCCGAGGCGTCCTTGCGCAGGGGAAACACGGCGGGCGCGGGCGCGCCGTTCACCCGGGAATCCGGCCCCGCCGGACAGACCAGCAGCCTCGCCGGGCGCGGGGGCGTGGCATCCTCCCAGGTGAGGCCGAGAGTCGCCGGATTCACGGCGCGGTTGGCGGCGTCGCGCACCTCGAAATGCAGGTGCGCCGGCCCCGAACCCGTGTCGCCGCTCCTGGCGATCACCTGGCCCCTGCGCACCGGAAACCGGTCCGGAGGGAAGGTCAGGTCCACGGCATAGCGGGCGGCGGCGTGCTGTTTCGCCCGCACCTCCGCCGCGAGTTCCTCATGGTATTCCGACAGGTGCCCGTAGATCACCGTGTGGCCGCTGTCGAGCCGAAGGTAGAGGGCCCGGCCATACCCCCACGCGGAGCAGCGCACGCGGCTCACATGCCCGTCGCCCGCCGCCAGCACCGCCTTCCCCGTCGCCCCCCCCGTGCGCAGGTCAATGCCCATGTGAAACCGCCCGCCCCGGTCCTCCCCAAAACTCCCCGAAAGGCGCCGCGGCAGCTCCAGGGGCCACGCCCAGCCGTCCTCCGCCGCCGGGGCGGCCGCGCCGAGCAGGAGGCCCGCCGCCAGCACGAGACCCGGCGCAAGACCCCGCAGGAAGCCCGTCACCGGGGCTTCCGGGCGCTCCCGCCGCCGGCGGGCGCGGATTCCTGCGGTTTCCGGGTGTCCGCGGCGGACGCGTCCACGCCGAGCAGGCGCAGCGTGCGCTCCAACTGGATGAATATCTTCGTCCGGTCCGGATCGTTGACGATGGGCTCGATGAAATCGTTCACCACGTCCTCCGTCTTCATCCCCTCCAGAATCTGGCGGATACGGGCTTTCGCGTCGTCAAAGGAGACCGACTGCTCGTCCGACGTTTCCACCAGCCGAACCACATGCACGCCGTACTGGCTGCGGAAGACCTGGCTGATTTCCCCCGGCTTCATGCCGCGGACGACCTCCGCAAAGAACGGGGGAAGCTGCTCCGCCGGAACCAGGCCCATGTCCCCGCCCTCGGCGGCGTCGGCGGCCTCCGACATGTCCCGCGCCACCACCTCGAACTTCTCCCCCGCCAGCACCCGCGCCCGGGCCCGGTCCCCCAGGGCCTCCGCGGTCTTCCAGGCGGCCTCGTCGGCCTTCTGGACCGACGGCTTCGGCCGGAAAAGCATCTGGCTGATGCGCACCCCGCCCGGCTGCTTGAAGGCCTCCGGCCGCTTGTCGAAGAACTCCCGGACCTCCTTGTCCGTCACCGCCCCGCCGCGCTCCTTCTGCAGCGCGCGGGCCGCCTCAATCTCCAGCAGCTGCCGGCGGATGCTCTCCCGCGCCTCCTCCCGCGTCTGTCCCGCCAGGGTGAGCACCTCCTGCTCCGTGGCAGTGGCCTTCCCCGCCGCCTTCAGCTCCTCCGTGAACTGCTTGAGTTTCTCCGTGTAGGCCTTGTCCACCTCGCCCTCGGGCGCCTTGAGCCCCCGGCGCGCCGCCTCCTTCACCAGAATCTCCCGGCGGATCAGCTCGCCCAGCGTCGTCAGCCCGATCCGCACCCGGTCCTCGTCCCCCAGCGCCTTCTGTCCGGCAAACCGGGACACCTCGGCCACGTGCCGCTCGTAGGTCCGCAGGAAATCCTCCCGGTCCACCGGCACGCCCTCCACAATCGCCACCGGACCGTCCGGCGTGGACCGCTCCACAATGTCCATCTTGGAAAGGTCCGGGGCCTGCGCCGCGCCCCCCCCCGCCAGCAGGGCGAAAACCGCCGCCAAAACCACTGCATGCCTGCTCGTCATGAATCGTTCTCCACCCGCCGGAAAGCCCGGCGGCACCGTGTTTCCCTTGGAAAAAACAGCACGCCCGGAGTCCCCCGCGCCGCTGCGCGGGGGAACTCCGGGCCAAATGCTACCACAACCCCGGCGGCCCGCCCCAGCGGGCGCCCCGGTCACCGGCTCTCGAAGACCGTGACCGTGTCGCCGACCTTCAGCACCGGCGTCGTCTTCCAGCCGTTCCAGGTGAAAAGGTCCTTCACCGAAACGCCGTATTTGCGGGCGATCACCGTGGGGTTCTGGCCCGCCGCCACCTTGTGGGCGATCTTCCGGCCCTGGTCGGTCTCCGCCTTTGCCACCGCCACCTCCTGCCCGCCGTCCCCGGCCCCCGCGGGCACCTCCGTGCGCACCATCAGCTCCTGGCCCGCCTTCAGCACCGACTTGTTCGTCAGCTTGTTCAGGGCCATCACGTCCTTGAGCGCAACCTTGTGGCGCGCCGAGATGGACGACAGCGTCTCGCCCCGCCGCACGACATGCTTGATGGTCACCTGCTCGGTGGCGGCGGAGGCGGCCGGCGCCGCCTTCGCGGTCGTCTCCGCCGGGGCGGCGTCCCGGGCCCGCGCCACCACCAGCCGGTCGCCCACATGGAGCGTCGAGCGCGGCGTCAGGTTGTTCGCCCGCAGCAGTTCGCCCACCTCCATCTCGTACATCTTGGCGATGACGGCCGGGTACTCCCCCTTCCTGACCACATGGTGCGACGGCGAATCCTCCGATTTGGAGGCCGGCGCGGGGGCGGCCGTCTTCCCCACCACCAGTTTCTGCCCCACCCGGATCACGGGATTCTTGCCCAGGCCGTTCCACTCCTGAAGGCTGGCCAGGGAAACCTTGTACTTCCGGGCGACCCCCGCCGGCGTGTCCCCCTTCCGGACCGTGTGGGTGGCCGTGGCCTCGGCGCGGCGCCCCTCGGGCGCGGGCGCGGACTCCGCCGCCCGCTCCGCGGACGGGTCGGATCCCGCCAGCATCTCGCGCAGCTCGCTGCCGCCCCGCGCGGACACGCCGGGAATCACCAGGGTCTGGCTCACCGAAAGACGGTTCGCCGACTTGAGCTTGTTCTCCCTGGCGATGGCCTGCACGCTCACGCCGTATTTCCGGGCGATGGTCGCCAGGGTCTCCCCCTTCCGGACCCGGTGCGTCGCGTTCCCGCCGGCAAGCATCACGTCCTTGGGCGACGACTTCATGGGGGTCATGCCCCGGAGCGCCGTCTGGAAACGCTCCAGGTCCCGCGCCGGCACGTGCACCGTGATTCCGCCCGAGGGCGGGGTCACGCCCCGGATCAGCGCCGGGTTGTGATGGGAAAGCGTGCCCGGGGCGTAGCCCAGCGCCTCGTCCAGCTTCGCCAAAGAGTACATCCCCTCCACCTGCACCGGCGCCAGGTCGTCGGGGGTGGCCGGGCACTTTTCAAACCCGTACTTCTCCAGGTCGCGGGTGACCACCATGTACGCCAGCATCCGGGCGTAGTACTTCTTCGCCTCCAGCTTGATCCGGTCGCTCGCCGGCGGCGTGCTGATGAGCCGCCAGATGTCCCGCTCGCCCCCGTTCGCCTCCATCGCGCGGCTCAGGCCGCCCTCCCCCATGTTGTACGCCGTGACCGCGTGGGCCCAGCTCCCCTCGAAATAGTCGTGCAGCGCCGTCAGATAGCCAATGGCCGCGTCGGTGGACCGGGGCACGTCAAACCGCTCGTCCACGTAGTGGTCTATGCGCAGCTTGAACCGCCGGCCCGTCGTCGTCATGAACTGCCACATGCCGCAGGCCCCCGCCGGCGACTTCGCCTCCGGCCGGTACATGCTCTCCACCATGGCCAGATACACCAGGTCCTCCGGCATCCCCGCCTCCCGGAGACGGCCCCGAAGGTAGGCGTCGTACTTCGCCCCGCGTTCCAGGCCGCGCTGGAACGTCTTCGGGTACTTGGTGGTCAGTTCCGCAATCTCGCGCTGCACCGGCGCGGGAAGGGGGTCCGGCACCGCCAGGGGAGAGTATGTGCGCACGCCGGGGGCGGCGCCCTCCCCCTCCGGCTCCACCGGCGCAAGCTCCGTCGCGCCCACCTCCGCGCGCGGGGCCGGCTTGAAATGCGCCACCGCGCGCTGGACACCCGTGCTCTGGCACCCTGTCGTGTACAGCAGCAAGAACACCGCCATCACCGCCGCCGCCAGACCAACACTGCGGGAACGCTCCGTTCCCGGCAGACGGTCCCTGACCGTGCTCCGTGTTGCCTCGGGCATGAGACCTCCTGTGACCGTTCGAGGAAATGGGCCCGCCGCTCCGCGCGACACACCCTCGTACCCCGGGGTTCGTGCCAAGGACACGGCGGCCCGCAAGCCGACCGTGCAGACTCCCTATCTTCGTAAAGGACCTTCAGGGGTGTGCTTTCCCGCCAAGCCCGGCGGCCACACGGCAAGGTCCAGCGGTGCAGTTTACACCACATGTTGTGGTTTGTCAACCATTATCCCCCGAATGCGGGGGAATGAACTGTTTTATGTCTCACAATCCGGCCCGGAGTCAGCGCGCTGCGGTGGCGTTTAGCGCCCGCGCCACGCGCCGGATCTGCGCCTCCGTGATCCCGTCGAAAAAGGGCGCCGCCAGGGCGTGCGGATACACGTCCACCACGTTCGGGCAGTCCGCCCGGTGCAGATACCGCGCGCACTCATCGGCAATCTCGTCCTCCACCGCCGCATCCACCCAGCGCCGCAGCAGGAGCCGGGTCCGCACGGGCGCGGCGCGCCGGGGCAGCAGGGCCACACAGAAATACCAGGCGGACGCCGCCCCCTCCAGTTCCTCCTGAAGGCGGATTTCGGGGCGCAGCAGCGACCGGAGCAGCCCCGCCAGGGCGCGGCGGCGTTCCAGCCGCGCGGGGAGGGTCTCCAGTTTCAGCGTGCCCAGGACGGCCTGCATGGCCGTGTAGCGCAGGTCGCCCGAGGGCACGGACTGGCGGCTGCGGTAGGCCCGGCCGACCCAGTCCTTGACCGCCGGAAAACTCATGAGGGCCAGCACCGGCCACGCCATCGCGGTGCGCATCATCAGGCGCTCCTTCCGCGCGGCGGCCGCCTTCTGGAGAAAGACGGACGGGTCGTACCGGCAATGGGCGGTCTTTTCGCGGATGAACCGGACCAGGTCCGGGTCATGGCTGACGACCATGCCGCCGCCGTAGGTGTTGACCGGCTTGGTCGGCTCGAAGCTGTAGAAGCCGGCATACCCGAAGGACCCTGTCTGCCGCCCGTGCAGCGTGGCGCCCAGGGAATGGGCGCAGTCCTCGACCACCGCGACGCCCCGCGCGTCCGCCTCGGCGGCGATGATGTCCACCGGCGCGGGGTTCCCAAAGGCGTGCAGCACAATCACGGCCCTGGTCCGCGGCGTGTACCGCGCGCGGACCGATTCGGGGGTGACGTTGAGGGTGCGCAGGTCCACGTCCGCCGGGACAACCGCCGCCCCCGTGCCCTGCACCAGGGGAATCAGGTCCTTGAGGGTGTAGGCCGGCACAATGACCTCGTGGCCGGGGCCGACGCCGATGTGCTCCAGAATCAGCCGCATGCCCTGGCGGCCCGAGGCCAGCGCCGCGGCCGAGGGCACGCCCACAAACCGGGCCACATGCTCCTCGAACTCGGCGACCACCGAGGGGGCCGTCAGCGCCAGGGGTTCCGTGTCGCGCCCGATGCGCTTCCACTCGTCCGGCAGGGTGTCGGCCCAGCGCCGGGGCAGCAGGGGCATTCTCATGGCTTTTTCCCGAAGTAGAACCGGATATCCCGGAGGTCTTGCGCCACCGCGCCCGGAAGCCCCGCGAGCCGCCCAACGTTGCCAAGACTGTCCAAGATTCCAGCCAATGCGCGCCTGCCTGCCGCTTCGCGGCGTGGTCCCCTCCCCCCGCAGAGTGTGGCACGCCCGCCGCACGCGCCGCAAACCAGCCTACTCTCCCCCGCCGTCCTCCGCCCGCAGCCGCAGCAGCTCCCGCGCCTCAACCAGCTGTTTCTCATCGCCAAGCAGCAGGACGCGGTCGCCCGCCGCCAGCCGCAGGCCGGCGCCCGGGCTCACAATGCTGGCCCCCACGCGCTCGACCCCGATGACGCTGGCCCCCGTGCGGGCGCGCAGGTCCGTCTCCCCCAGGAGCATCCCGGCGGCCCGCGCCTCCGCGGTGATCTCCACCGTCTCCAGATGCGCCCGCCGCAGCAGGGTCGGCATCTCCTGGCGCCGCGTCTCCTCCAGCGGCTCGGCGAACATCTCGCGCAGCATAAGCTGGCCCCGCGCATAGACGCGGATGAAGGGCTCCCGCATGAAGAGCGTGATGACCGCCGCGACACCGACCAGAAAGGCCAGCATCGGCCAGGGCGGCAGGATCAGCGCGCTCAGCATGAGCAGCCAGAAAAAGGCCACCACGGTGCCCGACGCAGCCACCATCCCCGTCACAATGGAGCGGAACGCCGTCACCTGCCCCGGCGCCACCCCCCGGGGCACCGCCATCTCCGCCAAGATCATGCCCACCGCCCGAAACTTGCGCACCACCGCCACCCAGAACGGCAGCACCAGCAGCAGCGCCCCGAACCAGCACAGGGCGTTCACGCCCCCCGTCCACGGGGGAAGAGCGCTCCACCAGCCCGGCTGACCGTGAAAGCGCCCCGCCAGCCCCGCCGCCGCGATGAACACCCCCGCCGAGACCACCAGGTTGGCGAAAATCTGAAACAGGGACCGGCGCAACACCCGGAGCACCGCGTTCCCGGCGGGGGTGCCCCTTCCCAGGGAGGAAAGCCACTGGGAATAGGCCAGCAGGGCCGTCAGCAGGGGCCGGGGGGTCATCTGCTCAATGCGGTCCGCGATCCAGCCCGACCGCGGCACCAGCAGCGCCGAGGAGAGCATGGTCACCGCCGACACGGACACCACCACAGGGTAGAGAAAGTCGTCAATCACGCCCAGCCGCGACCCCAGCGCCGCGATGATGAACGAGAACTCGCCGATCTGCACCATGCTCAGCCCCACCCGCACCGCCGTCCGCGGCGTGTGCCCCGAAAGCACCGTGCCCAGCGCCATGACAAAGGACCGGCCGAAGAACGCGACCAGAGACACCACCGCCACCGCGCGCCAGTGCTCCAGAAAGTCCGCCGGGTTGATCAGCATCCCCACGGAAACGAAGAAAATCGCCGCGAAGAGGTCCCGCACCGGCATCAACAGCGGCAGCACCCGGTGGTTCTCCCGCGCCTCCGCCACCAGCGTCCCCGCCACAAAGGCCCCCAGCGCCGTGCTGAACCCCGCCCGCTCCGCCAGCAGCGCCCCCGCGCAACAGATGCCCAGCGTGCCTGTCAGCAGCAGCTCCCGGTTCTGACGGCGGCTTAACCGCCGCACCACCGGCGGGACCACGAAAAGGCCCACCAGCACCGCCGCCGCCAGCAGGGCCGTCAGCCTGCCCAGCGTCACCACCGTCCGCGCGAGGGAGAACGTGCGGGTCAGCGCCAGACCGGAAAGGAGCCCCAGCATGAGCGTGCCCAGGATGTCGTCAAAAATGGACACCCCCATGGCCACCTGGGCGTGGGGGGACCGCTCCTCGCCGCGCTCCGTCAGGGTGGCCACCAGAAAGGTGCTCGACGTGATGGAAAGCATGGCCCCCAAGAAGACGGAGTTCATGGCGGACCAGCCGAAGAACTGGCCGAGGTGGTAGCCCACCCAGAGCATCAGCCCAATTTCGAGTGCCGCCGTCAGCCCCGCCCCGAAGCCCACCCGCACCAGCCGGCGCAGGTTGAACTCCAGCCCCACGCAGAAAAGCAGGAAGACCACCCCCAGGTCGGAAAGGGTCTGGATCGCCGCCCGGTCCGCCACCAGCGGAAACTGGGGCATGTTCGGCCCCACCAGCACCCCCGCGAGGATGTAGCCCAGCGCCACCGGAAGCCCGATCCGGTGGAAAAGCACCGACACACACCCCGCCGTCACCATCACAACGGCCAGACTGTACAGCAGTGTTTCCATCAAAGTGTCATCCGCGCCCCTTCCCCCGGCCATCTTGGCAGGGTTCCCCCGAAAAATGCAAGCCCCTCCCGGCTACGCCTCCCCGTCCGCCGCCGCGCGCAGCAGGTCCCGCGCCGCGGCCAGCTGCGCCTCGTTCCCCATCAGCAGCACCCGGTCTCCCGCCTCCAGCCGCAGGTCGGCGCCCGGGCTCACGATGCTGGCGCCCGACCGGTCCACGCCGATGACATTGGCCCCCGTGTGGGCGCGCAGGTTTGTCTCGCCGAGGAGCATGCCCGCCGCGCGCGCCCCCGCGGGGACCTCCACGGTCTCCAGGCGCGCGCGGCGCAGCAGGGTCGGCATCTCCTGGCGGTGGAACTCCTCGAGGGGCTCGGCGAACATCTCGCGCAGCATGAGCTGCCCCCTGGCGTAAATGCGGATGAAGGAGTCCCTCAGGAGAAAAGTGATCCCCGCCGCCACTGCGGCCAGAAACGCCAGCATGGGCCAGGGCGGCAGGATCAGCGCGCTCAGCATCAGCAGCCAGAAGATGGAGATGACCGTGCCCGACGCCAGCACCACGCTGGACACGATGGACCGCGAGGAGGGCACCTGCCCCTGCGCCACCCCGCTGGGCACCGCCATCTCCGCCAGGATCATCCCCACCGCCCGCAACTTGCGCACCACCGCCACCCAGAACGGCAGCACCACCAGCAGCGCGCCGAACCAGAACACCGTGTTGATCCCGCCGGTCCACGGCGGCAGCGCTGTCCACCAGCCCGCCCGCCCGTGGAACCGCCCCGCCAGCCCGGCCGCCCCGATGAAGATGCCCGCCCCCACCAGCAGATTGATGAAGATTTGCAGCAGCGACCGCCGCAGCACCAGACGGACCGCGTCCGGCACCGGCGACGCCACGCCGAGCGACCCCAGCCACTGCGAATAGGCCATGACCGCCGCCAGCAGCGGCTGCGGGGCCGCCCGCTGCACCCGGTCGCTGATCCCCTCGGCCCCCCGCATGAGCAGCGAACTGGCAAGCATCGTCAGGGCGGAGACCGCCACCGCGACCGGGTAGAGAAAGGCGTCAATCACTTTCAGCTGCAGGCCCAGTGTGGCGATGATGAAGGAGAACTCCCCGATCTGCGCCATGTTGATGCCCACCCGCACCGCCGTGCGCGGGGAATGGCCCGACAGCATCGTGCCCGCGAAAATGGCCGCCGCCCGGCCCACCAGCGTGACCAGCGCGATCACCAGCGCGGCCCCCCAGTGCGCCAGCAGCTCCTCCGGCCGGATCAGCATCCCCACGGACACAAAGAAGATGGCCGAAAACATGTCCCGCACCGGGGACATCAGCGGCATGATCCGGTGGTTCTCCCGCGCCTCCGCCACCAGCGTCCCCGCCACAAAGGCCCCCAGCGCCGTGCTCAGCCCCGCCTGCTCCGCCAGCAGCGCCCCGGCGCAGCAGATGCCCAGCGTCGCCGTCAGCAGCAGCTCGGAACTCCGCCGCCGGCTGAACCGCCGCACCAGCGGCGGCACCACGAACAGCCCCGCCAGCAGCCCCGCCGCCAGCAGCGCCGTCAGTTTGCCCAGCGCCAGCGCCGCGCCGCCAAAGGTGACCGCCTGGCTCACCGCGATGCCCGACAGCACGCCCAGCATCACCGCGCCCAGGATGTCCTCAAAGATGGCGACCCCCGTGGAAAACTGCGCGTGGGCCGCGCGCTCCTCCCCCCGGTCCGCCAGAATCTTCACCAGGAACATGCTGGAGTTAATGGAGAGCATGGCCCCCAGGAAGACGCCGTCCATGGCCGACCAGCCGAAAAACCGGGCGACATGGTAGCCCAGCCACAGCATCAGGCCGATTTCCAGCGCCGCCGTCAGCCCCGCCCCGATCCCCACCCGCGCCAGCCGCCGCAGATTGAACTCCAGCCCCACGCAGAACAGCAGGAACACAATCCCCAGTTCCGACAGCCCCTCAATGGCATCCTGCTCCACCGCCAGCGGAATCTGCGGCGTCCCCGGCCCGATCAGCACCCCCGCCAGAATGTACCCCAGCGCCACCGGAAGCCCGATCCGGTGGAAAAGCACCGAGACACACCCCGCCGTCACCATCACCAGCGCCAAGTTGTAAAGAAGTGTGTGCATCCGGCTCCCGGCCCCCTGGGTATTCGCGGCGGGGACAAACACCGCTAGGCGTCAAATTCGCTCCACTCGAGCCCCGCCTGCTGAAGGATCCGCCCCACCACGGAGACGGCGACATCCTTGCCGTGCATGGGGACAATCACCGTGTACATGGTGCCGCCCCGTTCACGGCGCAGCTTGAGATGGCTGCCGCGCTGGGAAACCCGCCTGAAGCCCAAACGCTCCAGCCGCTGGACGATCTCCCGGGCAGTCATCGGTCTAGGAGGCAAAGGCAACCTCGACCTCACGGGCATGCGCCTCGCCGCATTCCGGCAGTTCCACCCCCGGCACATCCTCGAAATACAGCTCGATGGCCTCTTTCAGGTTCTCCAAGGCTTCTGCCTCGGTGTCTCCCTGGCTCGCTATGCGCACTGCCGGGCAATCCGCGACATACACGTCGCCTTCTTTCCAAGTGAGCGCCGCCAGCCGAACTCGATGCTCCATTTCCTTGTCTCCTGTGCCAGCGTTGTCCCGTGCAGCTTCAGTTTAACACAAACCGAATACCGGGCGTTCCCGCGGGCGTCCCGCTTGCAGGGCCGGTCCGGGCGTGTTAGGATGGGCGCAAGGCCCCGTTTGTCGCGGGGCGGAAGGAGTGCTGCGCGATGCGCGTGATGATTCTGGGCTCGAAGGGGCAGTTGGGCCGCGAGCTGGCGGCCCGCTACCACCGGCGCGCCCATGTGCTGCCCCTGGACCTGCCGGCCTTCGACATCGGCGACCCGGCCCAGGTCCGCGAGGCCTTCACAGATTTCCCGCCGGACCTCGTGGTGAACGCGGCGGCCTTCACGGACGTGGACGGCGCGGAGTCGAACCGGGAGGCGGCATTTCGCGTCAATGTGACGGGGGCCTTCAACGTGGCGTCCGAGGCGGAGCGGGTCGGCACACGTCTGGTCTACTACTCGACGGATTTCGTGTTTGACGGCCAGTCCCCGGATCCGCTGGCGGAGGAGGCGCCCGTCAGGCCGGAATCCCCGCTCGGGGTCTACGGCTTCACAAAGTGGCTGGGCGAGCTGGCGTCGCGGCGGGCCTCGCGCCACCTCATCCTGCGCACTGCCTGGCTCTACGGCCCGGGCGGCAACAATTTTGTGGAGAAGATCCTCGCGGCGGCGGCCTCGCGGACCGAGCTGCGCGTGGTGGCCGATGAGACGGGCTGCCCCACGCACACCTGGGACCTGGCGGAGGCCACGGAGGCCCTGTGCGACGCGGAGGCCGCCGGCCTGTTCCATGTGGTCAACACAGGATACTGCTCCCGGGCGGAATTCGCCCAGGCCATCCTCCGGATGGCGGGGTCCCCGGCACGCGTGGTTCCCTGCCGGTCCCGCGAGTTCCCCACAACGGCGCGGCGGCCCGCGCGCGCGGTGCTCGACACGGCGAAATACACGCAAACCACCGGACGCCCCCTGCGCGGGTGGATCGAGGCCCTGGCGCACTACATGGAGCGGAGAAAGGCGGCGGAATGAAAAAGATCCTGGTCACCGGCGGCGCGGGCTTCATCGGGTCCGCCTTCGTCCGCCTCCAGCTCCGCGACTACCCGGACGTCCACATTGTCACCTACGACAAGCTGACCTATTCAGGCAACCTGGACAACCTGCGCGACGCGGACCCGGCGCGCCACACCTTCGTCCGGGGCGACATCGCCGACCCGGACACCCTCGGCCCCGCCCTGGAGGGCTGCGACGCCGTGGTCAACTTTGCCGCAGAGAGCCATGTGGACCGCAGCCTGAACGGCGCGGCGGACTTCATCGCCACGAACGTCGCCGGGGTGAACACGGTGCTCGACCAGGCCCGCCGCGCGGGCGTCGGCCGGGTGCTGCTGGTCTCCACGGACGAGGTCTACGGCAGCATTGACGAGGGGGCCTTCCGCGAGACGGACGCGCCCCACCCGCGCAACCCCTACGCCGCCAGCAAGGCGGCGGGCGAGCTCTTCGGCACGGCGCACCGGGAGACCTACGGCCTGCACGTCGTCACCACGCGCGGCTCGAACACCTACGGCCCCTACCAGTATCCGGAAAAGGTGCTGCCCCTCTTCGTGACCAACGCCCTCGACGGCCAGCCCCTGCCCCTCTACGGCGACGGCATGAACGTCCGCGACTGGCTTTATGTGGACGACCATTGCCGGGGCATTGACACGGCCCTGCGCAAAGGCGCGCCGGGGGAGGTCTACAACATCCCCGGCGGCAACGAGCGGCACAACATCGCGCTGACCCGGCGCATCCTGGAGCTGACGGGGCGCGACGAGACCCTGATCCGCCCCGTGGCGGACCGGGTCGGCCACGACCGCCGCTATGCCATTGACGGCGCGAAACTCCGCGCCCTGGGCTGGGCGCCGCGGATGGACTGGGACGAGGGGATCGCCCTGACCGTCCAGTGGTACCGGGACAACGAGTGGTGGTGGCGGAAGATCAAGTCGGGCGAGTTCCGCGAGTACTACCGCCGCCAGTACGGGCTCTGACACGGGGGGCGCGCCGTGTCCACCCTGGAAGTCCTGCACTTCATGAACCACCTGAAGGCGGAGCGCAACTGCTCCCGCCACACCCTGCGCGCCTACCGCAACGACCTCAACCAGTTCTGCGACTTCCTCGAGAACGGCGCGGCCGCCTTCCGGCGCGAAGGCGGCGATCCGCGCCCCGCCGCCTCGCTGGACGTGATGCGCGCGGCGGACCGCAACGACGTCCGGTCGTTCCTCGCCCATGTCCAGACCTCCGGCGGGTCCGCCCGCACCGCCGCGCGCAAGCTCGCCGCCATCCGCACGGCCTACCGCTTCTTCGTGCGCGTCGGGCTCATGGAGGCCAACCCCGCCCAGGCCGTGAACGCCCCCAAACTGCCCAAGGGCCTGCCGGACGTGCTGTCCATCCCGGAGGTCGCCGCGCTGGTCGAGGCCCCCGACCTGTCGGAACCCCTCGGCGTCCGCGACCGCGCCGTGCTGGAGACGCTCTACTCCAGCGGCCTACGCGCCGCCGAACTGGTCGGCCTGCGCTTTGAGGATGTGGACTTCGACCACGCCATGCTCCGCGTGCTCGGCAAACGGAACAAGGAGCGCATCGTCCCCGTCGGGTCCGTGGCCCTCGCCGCGCTGCGGGAGTACCTCGCCGCGCGGCCCGCCCTCGGCGCTCCGGAGCACCCCTTCCTCTTCGTGAACCACCGGGGCGGCAGACTCACCACCCGCAGCGTCCAGCGCATCCTCGAAAAGTATGTGCGCATGATCCTCCCCGCCCGCCGCGAGGTGTCCCCCCACACCCTCCGCCACACCTTCGCCACCCACATGCTCGACGCCGGCGCCGACCTCCGCGTGGTACAGGAACTCCTCGGCCACGCCAGCCTCTCCAGCACCCAGATCTACACCCACGTCAGCCTCGAACGCCTCCGGCAGGTCTACCGCGACGCCCACCCGCATGCGTAGGGTCTAGGGTCTAGGGTCTAGGGTTTAGGGTCTAGGGTCTAGGGGCTGGGGGCTGGGGGCTAGGGGCTAGCAGCCCGTGGCAAAAGGCTGAATTGAGCGGACCATGTTGAGGTGGTTCCATGCGGGCGTTTCTGGGCGTGTCGTGTGGCGGTGTTTCCTGCGGGG